>JAKAAL010000049.1 GCA_021802375.1 Bacillota bacterium
TAGCTCCAAAGCATCAATAGCGTGGCGCTCAAACCGCTGAATCGCGGAACGTACACTCGCCCCTCCATCTTTGGCTATTTTGGGATATGACCCTAAAGTAGTTAAGCGCATTAATTTCGATCTCCCTTACTCGACAGAATGGGGTGCATAGAAAAAAACACACCTGACAAGAAGAGGCGTGCGCACTCTTCTCATCTGCAAAGATCCAGCAAACCCGGACCTTTCAGGATTTAGCACCCTCCCTCACGGGGGTTGCCGGGTTTCATAGGGCCAGTCCCTCCACCACTCTCGATAAGAAGCAAACGTATTGAATTGATTGGACTGTATCATCTGACGGCCGGAAGGTCAATGGCCTAGATTCCAATGATGTAAAATAGGCCCATGATAATTATCTTCCCTAAACCCTGAAAATGATGGCTATCCCGTGCAACAGTCCCAGCAAACGATGGTGTCCGATAGGATTTTCCACGATTGGCGTCGAGTTAACCACCATCCTTCCTGTTGCCCGCAGGCTCAAAACCGTGTTAGCATAAGTGGTAAATAATGGGAGGCGAAACCATGTCAACCTCATCAGAAACTACGCGGGACCATAAGTCCATGACCCTGACCAGCTCCACCCGGAAAAATAAGCCCAAAAAGCACTATCTGCGCAACAGTCTTTTGTTCCTGGTGTTGTTGGCTGGGATTGTGCTGTGGCAACTTATCCCGATCATTAATGGCCTAGGGACCATGCAGCACGCACTAAGTCATGCTGAAACGACCCGAGCCGTCTTCGCCACAATCCTCTCAAACCTCTACCACAAAGTGCAGCAGGCAGCTATTCCGTTATTGAGACACCTATAGGTTCACAGAGAGGAGAGACGGTCCCCGAGCCCAATGCGTCAGGGCACACCCTGTCCGGGTAATTTCTTTGTTATCCCTTCGTGGCTAACACCTAATCCAGGCCAGAAGCCCCCGGTGTCTTCACCGATGTCTACGCCAGAATCCACCGGGTATGGTAAAATAATCACCAAACACGACTAGGGGTGTGCTCTCAGTGGCCGACGATTTGTCCTTTGACCTTTTGGCTGCCAGTCTGCGCCAAGATGGCGGCGACATCTTGGCTTTTCTAGAGATCCTCGCCAAAAAACTCGAAGATGCGATCCCGAGCCAAACTACTGTGGAGCGCCGCGGCGGGCTCTTCGCTAAGGTTAAACCAGTTGCGGCGATACACGTGACGCTGGGCGACATGAAATACAGCCTCCTCCAAAACCGGGGGCATCTCGAAGCGCACCGGATAAAGCTCGTTCGTGACATTGCCCTTAAGACCGAAACCGTACCGTTGGATCAGTGGATTGAGAGACTTAGTCAAGAACTTTTGACATTAGCCTCGCAAAGCACCGCCATACGAGAGGGCCTCGAGCGCTTTCTATTATCCTAAGTGGCGAAAGGAGACTCCCTATGTCAAGCCATGCGTGGCATCGCGAGACCATGCTCGCCCAGGTAGGCATCCAGACCGACCCCACATACGGATCGGTCTCGGCTCCCATTTATCCATCGGTGACCTTCCGGCACGGCCCCGAGGGTCTCGGGCCTTTTGACTACTCGCGCACCGACAATCCGACGCGGGCCGCGCTTTCCGACGCGCTAACAATCTTAGAAGGCGGCGCCGGATCCAGCCTCTTTAGTTCCGGGATGGCGGCGATTCAGGCGGTTGTCGCCACATTATCGCAGGGTGACCACGTGGTGCTCACGGAAGATGTCTACGGAGGCACCTATCGGTTATTTGAGGATACCTTTTCGAAATTTGGCATTGCCACAACCTATGTCAACACACGAAACTTATCCCAGGTCAGATCGGCGATGCGGCCCACCACCCAACTAGTCTTCGTCGAAAGCCCCAGTAACCCCTTGCTACAAATTACGGACATTCGAGCTATGGCAGAAATCGCCCATGAGTTCGGTGCGCTCTTAACCGTCGATAACACATTCATGACCTTTATCCGCCAGCGCCCCCTTGAACTAGGAGCCGACCTTGTCGTCTACAGCGCCACCAAATATCTAGCAGGCCACAATGACGTACTGGCCGGAGCCGTCATTGCACGCGATTCGGAGGTTGCGGCCCATATTGCTGCAATCGCCAATACCTTAGGTGGAGTCTTAAGTCCTCAAGATAGCTGGCTCATGATGCGCGGCCTAAAGACACTGGCATTGCGTCTCAATCAACAAGAAGCGACGGCACGCCAGGTTGCTCAATTCTTGGACAAGCATCCTCGCGTGCTACGGGTCTGCTTTCCGGAATTGGGACTAGATCGAGATGTGTCACTGCACCGCCAGCAGGCCACGGGTCCCGGGGCTATGGTCTCGTTCCAACTGCCTAAGAATTTAGACCCCAGGGATTTTTCTGCACGCCTCCAATGCATCCTACCCGCTGTCAGTCTAGGTGGTGTGGAATCCCTCATTACCCATCCCTACACCGAGACTCATCGCGAACTTCCAGAAGCCTTGCGGCTCGCCCTGGGGATTCAACCGGGGCTCATGCGGTTATCGGTAGGGATCGAGCATGCCGCGGACATCTTACGGGACCTGGACGCCGCACTGGAACTCTAATCTAAACCGAGATAACCCACCGTTCAACGAGAGGAAGGTTCCTAAATGTCCACCAAACCCAAATCCGACACGGACTTTGTTCATAATCACCAATTGGATCCAAAAAGCCAAGCAGTGGTCCCGCCTATCTATCGTGCCACCACATACCATCAGGCGGATCCGTGGCATCCTCCGGATTTCGATTACGCCCGGTCCGGTAACCCGACCCGAAATGCCCTAGAGGCTGCCATTGCATCCATCGAAGGGGGAGCCCGGGGATTCGCTTTTGCTTCCGGTATGGCCGCCCTCACGGCTAGCTTTTTGCTTTTGGAGAGCGGAGATCATGTCCTGGTATCCGAAGATTGCCAGGGCGGTACCCAAAGACTTCTGCGCGGCGTTTTCGGCCGATTTGGCCTGAGCGCTACTTATGTTAATACCGATTCCGTAGCCCATTTGGAGTCGGCTCGCCGATCTAACACCAAAGCCATTCTAGTCGAGAACTTTTCCAACCCCTTTCTCCACGTAGCCGATATCCCCCGCATCGTCCATTGGGCCCATCATTACCAAATTAGTGTGTGGGTGGATAACACCTTCATGACCCCCTACCTACAAAATCCCTTGGGCATGGGAGCGGATCTAGTACTACATTCTGGAACCAAGATGATCGGAGGCCACTCCGATGTCACGGCCGGAATCGCGGTAGCGAGAGAGCCGGCCCTGGCCGAACGCCTCTACTTTATCCAGAACGCTGCCGGAGCAATTTTATCCCCAGACGACGCATACACGGTGCACCGGGGTCTACGGACGCTCCCGGTGCGGATGCGGCAGGCATCGCGCAGCGCACAGACCTTGGCAGAAAACCTGGCCCGGAATCCCGCGGTACACACCGTCTACTACCCTGGTCTACCGGAACACCCGGGCCATGACGTTGCCCAACATACCATGGCAACCGAACGTGGATTCGGACAAATGCTCACCTTTCGCCTCGGTAGCGCCGAAGCGGTGGCAACAATGGTATCGCGCTTGCGCTGGGCCCGAATTGGAGCCGGGCTCGGCGGTACCGAAACCATCGTGTCTTTACCCGAACTGCACTGCCACGCCGCCCTGACCCCCGAAGAACGACGAGTCCGAGAAATCACCGGAGACGTCGTACGGGTATCGGTGGGCCTCGAGGAGATGACCGACTTGCTTCAAGACTTCCAACACGCGCTGGCATTCTAAGTGCCGGTCGAACCTAGTCCTTGACTTTGAGGGAGGTGGGCATGACCCATCAGTCACCCACCTCCTCTTCTGCACCTTCTGGTTCTAATCGTCTTCTTTCCAACTGTCCCGCGCCAATCGGCGGACTACTTTCCCCGATGGGCCAATCGGTAATTCGGAGGTGACCTTGATTCGATAAGGACACTTATAGTCGGCTAAATTGTCTCGGCACAGGTTAGTCAGAGTCTCCAGATCTAGCGTGTGCCCCTCTCGCACCGTGACCAAGGCCAGCACTCGCTCCCCACGCCTCGGATCCGGCATTCCAAAGACCGCTGCGAGCGCTACATCGGGATGTCGGAGAAGCACTTCCTCAACCTCCGCGGGATACACATTTTCCCCCGCAACAATCATCATATCTTGCTTACGGTCGACTAAAAATAAGAGCCCGTCGTCATTCAGGTACCCCATATCCCCCACGGTAAGAAAGCCATCAGGCGTGAAATTATTATGGTTGGCTTCCGCATTTTTCCAATACTCGGTCATGAGGGACGGGCCCCGTACGAACACCTCGCCGATAGTCCCGCGATCCACGAGATTTCTCTTGTCATCCAGGATTTTAAGGTCCTGGCCAATCGTCGGATAGCCGACCGATCCCAAGGGACCATGCAAGGAATGGCGCACCATGGTCGCGGCTCCATATTCCGTCGATCCGTACACGTCATAGAGGCGCGCATTCGGAAACCCACGAATGACCCGGTCCCTGAGTGTGCTGTCCAAGGGAGCCGAGGCGGTCATAATAACCTCGAGTCCCTCGGCTTGCACTTTTCCTGACTCGACCGCATCGGCCAAAAATGTGAGTAAACTCGGCACAAACATCCCATAATTCACCCCATGAAGATTCACCTGTTCAATGACGTGGTGCGGATGAAAACTTCGGTGCGGGTAAATCACGCAGGACGCTCCGATGGCCATCGACAAGGTGACGAACCACATGGAATTGACATGAAACATGGGCAGAATCGCAAACCCTACTTGTTCGGAAGAGATGCCCAGTTCGGAAACTAACGCAAGCGCAATCATGATATTCGATCGATGAGAGCGCACCGCCCCTTTAGGCTTGCCGGTTGTTCCCGATGTGTAGACTAACACCCAGGGATCGTCTTCCTGAACTTCCAAAAGGTCCGGTTCCATCGATGGGGCCGCCCTGACCTGATCCAGCCAGGTGCCTTGTGCCCCGGTGTATAAAACCTTCACCTGCCCCATAGGAAGTTGACTCAAGATGGGTTCAAATTCGGGTCCGGCAATAATCAAAGATACCTCGGCATCGGCAATCGCGTAGGCAATCTCACGCGGCGCCCAGCGCAAATTCAATGGGACGCCGACGATCCCGGCCTTCGCGATTCCAAAGTATATTTCGGCCATCTCGAGTCCGTTGGGTAAAAGGAGGGCCACCCGCTCTCCGCGCCGGATACCTTGGCGCCGGAGGGCCCACGCAATCTGGTTAGCATGGGTATCCAACTCCTGATAGGTCAGTGCCTGGTCACCAAAAATTAATGCCTTCTTCGATCCCATACGGCGTGCGGCTCCGGACAAAGCAGACCCCACCGTTAACATAACTATCGCCCTCTTTTCCGCGTGATATCGATCGCCACGTCTAGTCTGTCATTCGATTCCGTACCACGACCCCCGCCAATGTTACAGCAACCACCAATGCGGCCAGAACCATCTGGGTTTGTGCCGTAACGTATACAAATGAGGTGAACCGATGAAGCCGTGTCATCTTCCCAATCCAATAGAGCAAGCCTAAACCGGATGCTATGACAACCTCCCACCGCTTTACTGCCACAGAATATAACATCACGATATTATTAAGTCCTAACGACGCCATCCCCCACCCATAGTAGGGCAAAAACGTCACGATCGGCAAAAATCCACGTCCTAAAATCGTAACCACGATCCAGTTCCCTCGTGCCATAAAGCATCCTTCGCCAACTACTACCAGCGTAGCGTAGACGACGATCGTAATCCAGAGATATCGGCGACGATGGGAAAAATCTGAGATAATGGCAGTAAGCATCACGGTGCCAAGGCTCTGGGACATGAACTGTAGACTATGTCCAATGGTCGCCAGACCGTTGTAGCGACCTGCCGCCGCACCCGCCAGGGCATGCTTGGCTAGGAGGCCATCCGACAGCCCTAGTAAGATATTAATCACTCCCACTAGGGCGGTTCCGGAGATCACCTTGGCGTTCGTGGCCTCCCCGGTCTCATGGACCCGGGACGCCAGATAGCGACTACCGCCCCAGGTCACCCAGGCCGCTACCCCTTCCAAAATTCCCACGGCCTCTAGTCGATAGCCACTCCAGGCCGCACCGGCGGCCGCCACCACGCGAAACCCCGTGTTAATTACCCCCAGGAGGCCTACATAGACATACCAACGCGCCCGCTGCAATATTCCGATATTCGCGGCCAACGCCAGACTGGGTAATACTTCTGCCGTGTAAATCACTAGTAACGGTCCCGATACATGAAGTATTTGGGACAGGGTTCGATTAAAGGCCCATATCAACCCCCAGAGTAGAGCGGCAGCACCCCAAAGATAAATCGATTCGCGCTGGGCTCTGGGACCTCGTGGACGCTTGCCAAGACGCGTATAAACCAGTGTGACAACAGAGGCCGGTATGACCATGAAAGCAGTCACGTTGAGAAAGGTAGTGAGATCGCCGTAGGAGGTCGGACCCAAGACGTGAGCTAAGACCACGTGGTATAGGTAGTTAAAAAATCCGGCCATGATAGACGCCAGGCCAAAGATCAGATTGTCCTTAAAAAATTTTCGCAACGCTGCCACTAGAACCTCCCGGGTTGCACTCCGGATAGCATTGCCCGAGGCCCACAAAAACAGTCCCGGCACAAGGTGCCGGGACCCACTCATTCGATCGTTCATTCCGGATAACGCTCCAGCTCGGCTGAAACTGGATCCTAGTTGTATTTCGACAAAAGGTTCTAGAATCCTCGCGTCTAGACTCTCATTCTCAGTCTTTTGACGACTATCGGGTACCGAACCAACGACGCCAGCCAATCCGAGGATGCCGCGCCAATTCCACCGGAAGGCCTCGCAAGACCAAAGCAGGCGTAGTTTCCAACAACGATGTCGCGACAGACTCTCCGTAGCGGCGCGTAAGGACGGGTTCGTACGCCGACAACCTTAGGGGTCGCTTCAATACCGAGTGTCCATCTGTGGCCACCGCCTGAATCAGCCCCATCTCAATTAATTGCCATGCGGTCGCTTCGGCTTCTGGCCCAAATTGACCTAAAATCGAGCCGCCGGACGCCACCCCCAACGCCTCCATACGAATCAAACGCTCTGCCAATTCTGGACGCTTACGGATACCGCGATTGCGTTCGGGGTGAATAATTAATAACCGTAACCCCTCCAGCGACAATTCGTACAACGCGTCTAAAGTGTAGGCGGGAAAGTCGTTGGGAGGAAGCTCGACACAAAAATACCCGGTATCCCCAATTGCAAGAAAATCTCCTTGCCGATATCCCTCGGCCAGATGTGGCCCGAGACGGACTTCCATCGCCGGGATCAGTTGTATGTCGAGCGCTGCCATGTCGATTTCTCTTACGGCAGCAGTAAAAGCCCGGTCATAATCCTGACGACCCACGTCGAAGTGCCCATCGTTCGCATGAGCCACCGCGACGATTTGGCGCGTGCCATCCGATGCCGCTTGTCTTAATACACTAAGGGTATCCATCACCGTTTTGGGTCCATCATCGATGCCCGTCAATACATGTGCGTGCAAATCGATCACGATTTTCGGTCTCCATATCCGTAGTAGTAGCTGTACGCCTCGTCGTTCATCTCAATGTCGTTCAGGACGACCCCTAGAATTCGGGCATTAACCTGGGATAACCGCTCTTTTCCTTTCAAGTCAATCTTGCGAGAGGTGTGCCCGGCTCGGATCACCAGGATCACGCCATCCATCGCTTGACTCAAGGCCACGGCATCGGTAAATGAGACCACGGGGGGTGTATCCAGGATCACCATGTCGTAGGCTTGTCCCAATTGAACCAATAGTTCAGTCATGACGGGCGAGGACATCATCTCCGATGGGTTGGGTGGAATCGGTCCACTGGTCATGATGGATAACCCACCAATGGGACCCCGTACCACATACTTATTCCACTCTTCGGGGTGGGTCAGGGCGGTAGTCAAGCCCGACAAATTGCCATTACCAAAAAGGTGATGAATCATGGGGCGGCGCAGGTCCGCATCTATTAAGAGTGTGTTTTTCCCGGCTTGGGCCAAGGAAATCGCCAAATTACTAGAGGTCAAACTTTTGCCAGCGCCTGGCGTGCCACTGGTTACCATAACCTTAGCCAGGGGACCACTAATGCTAAGAAATTCGAGATTCGTTCTCAAAGCGCGGTATTGCTCTGCAGCCGACGATCGCGGTGCAGTCAGCACTACCAATTTAGGGTCTATGAGACTAGATACATCCAATGGCATGGGCTACATCCTCCCTTCGACGCGGCCACTAGATCGCACTACTCGTTGCCCTCTGCCCTTGGGGCGCACATTGCGTTTGGGTTGGGCTTTCGAATCGGCAGTCTTCCCACCGACATCTCCCGGGATAGTGGGGATGACTGTCAACAGAGCGAGGTCGAACACACGCTTGACGTCCTCTTCAGAACGCACCGAGTCGTCTAAGTATTCTAGGAGAAAAGCCAAGCCGGCGCTGACCATGAGTCCCAACACCAGGGCAATCGCCACATTGACTTTAGTTTTCGGTCCCACCGGAATCGGGCTATTGATGGCGGAATTCACGACCTCCAGGTTCTTCTGCCCCTGCACCAACGTCACTTCGGAGACCGTTTTAAGTGCCACCTGGTTAGCCACCTGGGCTGCAAATGACGGTGATGACGCTTTGACTGTCACGGTTAGCAAGTCAGTGTTGGTCAAAGGGGTCGCGGTAATCATCTTTGTCAACTGGGTCACCGTCATATTGAGACCAAGACTCTGAATGGTTCCGGCCACAACCGCCCGCGAGGTCACTAGTTGCGCATAGGTGTCCACCAGTTGCTGACCCGTTACCATCGACGTTAAAAGACTCTGAGTGGAATTATGGGGAATAACAATGAGGGTAGCCGTCCCGGCATACTGTTTAGGCAAAACAAACTTGCTAAGGACCCCACTCGTTGCCACAGCAACCACCGTAATTAAAAGGATCATTTTGAGACGCTTGCGAATCACGCGCCAGAGTTCTTGTAGTTCCATATCGGGTAGTAATCATCCTCCTCGTGTTTTACTCTTTCGACATGGGAAGAGGAGATTCCTCTAAATTGGATAAAGAAAAAAGTCACCCTAGAATTTCGCTAGGGTTGTCGTCCAATTTGATGCAATAAGAGTTGCATCACCGCATTGTTGGTATAACCCATGTGCCATAGGGCCACACCAGCCAAATGATTCTTTTTGGCTAGCGCAATTTTTTGACTCATTCCCTGAAGACTTTCCCACCATGACGTGTACCCGGAATAATGGGCGTAAGTCTCTTGGTATCGTGCGCTCCACTTGGCATGCAGCAACATCGTCGGGGTCACTGCATTATACGGAATTGTTTTAGCGTGCGTACTGCCTGTCGCCCAGGTGTAACCGTAGACCGGGATCCCTAAATCGATTTTCGAGGACGGAACGGTTTTGAGCATCCGGGTCAGGATGTTAGTGACCCACGGCATCGCCGCCACCGGTCCGGCCATCGATCCGTCAGCGTGCTCATCATAACTCATCAGGATGAACTGATTCACTTCGGGTTCGAGTTGCGGATACTGGTAAGCTCCTCCGGAGTGCGGCACCACATCCATGGTGATCTGGTCGGCTCGCGGTAAAAAGTCTCTCAACTCAGTCATAAACGCCGTCAGTTCTGTCCTTAAGGCCGTGTGGGTTGGCTCAAAGTCAATGTCGACGCCTTGAAAATGCATCGCACCCACCATATCGGCAATCGCCCGGGCGGCTGCCATTCGGGTGGTCTTGGAAGGAAGAAAGGCTTGGGTGCCGGTCGCATCGTTAACCAAAGGCATCACCGGAATATGAGATTTTCTTACGCCGGCCAGTACCGTCGCGTTTACATGACTCTTTAACGTACCGGATGCCGTAACTGAATACCAGAATGGGGAAAATTCAGAAATGGCGTGCGGATACTTATAAAGAGCAGTCAAGGGCGTCGTCACGTCATTGGCCCAAAATCCCACCACTTTCAACGAGGCTTTGGCCGTCGTGGGCACCGGTGCCGCACTAGCTTTAAATCCACATCCAGGCAAAGCTATCAATAGAACCAACAGGGACCCAATTCGCGTTCTCCACGGTTGCAACATGCTCGATCACCTCTGAGCCGAGTGTGCTCCTGGAAGGCCCGGGTCATTCCCTAAATCCATTTCCAAAGTCGCCAAACTCTAGAGGATTTCTCCCCACAACACGGCTCGCTAGAAGGCTCGGAAAGTCCTTGGGGCGCCCAATATGCTATGATCGAAGCATTACCGGCTCGGTATCGGGCTAACCGAGCCACAAAGCTCGTAAAGGATGGTGAAGGTGATGCAATTTTGGATTGTGCCCGTTGGCGAATTTGACATAGACGCCTCGGTACTGGACCCCACACGAACCCTGGGACACCGGTTTTTGATCCCGATCTACGCCTATTTGATTAGGAGCGCCAACGGCCTCATATTATTTGACACCGGCTGTTCTAGGGATTGCCGGGTCAAACCCCGCGAGCTGTTGGGTGATGAATTTTCACAAGTCTTGGATCCCAAACTCACTGCCGACGATTTGATCTCGGCGCAGTTGGGACGGCTTGGCTTTGGGGTGCAAGACGTGGACCTGGTCATAAATTCCCATCTCCATTTCGATCATGCGGGCGGAAACCAAGAGTTCCCCCATCACCGCTTTATGATCCAAAATGATGAATGGGAAGCCCTGGCTAAGGACAAAGACCAGTACCCGGATCCGGCGGTGTCGGCCATCGACCACAAGCGTCTCAGTCTGGTCACTGGGGACACCGCGGTGGACACCGCAATCCGTCTCATTTCCACTCCAGGACACACGCTAGGCCATCAATCCTTGTGGGTGGAAACGTCAACCGGCCCCTTGCTCATAACGAGCGATGCCGTCTATACACGGGAGCAATTTGACCCTGACCAGGTGGGTGCAGCGACAGATCGGAACTTGGCTCGGGCTTCCGTAATCCGCCTTGTGGACTTGGTTGAACATACCGGGGCCCGCCCATTTTTCTCCCACGACCCCGCCCAAGCACTCGTGGAGGATTGGCGTATCGCGCCTCTCTTTTATGAGTAAGGCATCTCTGGCGTCGGATCAGAAGGGAGTATGGACCCGGCGGATTCGGAGCCTGGCTTGGCTGTGTCTTATCGCCATCGCCGCCTTGGCGCTATTTTACTGGCGCTATTGGGCTGCCTTGGAAGCACTGCCAGCGAAGGTTCAACAGCGAGTGGCCACTCATCATGGTATCTATCTCACCAACGCGGCTGTCAATCCCTGGCTTACCCACGCCCTTATCGCCACCGAAGATCGGAGCTTTTACCGGAACTGGGGCATTTCGTTCGAAGGGATCGGACGGGCACTCTTAGTGGACATCAGAACGCTCACCTTCGCCCAGGGAGGTAGCACCATTACCCAACAGCTGGTGCGTGATATGATGTTGTCCCCTCGAAAAACCATCCCGCGTAAGGTCACTGGGGTGCTCCTATCTCTGATGGTCACGGCACTCTATAGCAAGCAACAAATTCTTAATATGTATCTCAATGAAGTCTATCTAGGGCACGATAGCTATGGTGTAGCTAAGGCGGCTCACGTGTACTTCGGCCGCTCCATTACGACCCTCACACCCGCCGACGCCACGCTCCTGGCTGGGTTGCCTCAAGCCCCATCAGCCTATGACCCTCTGACTCACTTTCGTCTAGCAAAAGACCGTCAATGGGAAGTCTTAAGTAGTATGGTGTCTGACCACTTAATTTCTGCAAATAAGGCGCATCAGATCTTTACCGAGCCGCTCCACTTACTAAAGTAGGAGGGAGCCTGCACCACACCAGGCTCCCTCCTACTTCGTGTGCAGCCATTGCCTAAACTTAACGCTGAAGCTTTTTGAGTTCTGGAATCAGTCGATCGTTAAGCACCCGTATATGAGTGCCCTTCATCCCCAACGACCGTGATTCAATGACGCCGGCCGATTCAAATTTACGCAGCGCATTCACAATCACCGATCGTGTAATCCCCACCCGATCGGCAATTTTCGATGCGACCAAAAGCCCTTCTTCTCCGCCCAATTCATCGAAAATGTGCTGGACGGCCTCAAGCTCGGAGTACGAAAGCGTGTCAATAGCCACTTTCACGGCAGATTTTTTTCGCGCTTCCATGTCGAGCTCATCAGATTTAGATCGCAAAATCTCCATGGCGACCACTGTCGCGCCATACTCAGCCAAAATGAGATCTTCGTCCTCAAACTCTCGTCCGAACCGCGAGAGTACTAGGGTCCCGAGGCGGTCGCCGCCCCCGTTAACGGGTACTACGGTCGTAATCTTATTTTCGTAGATACACTGTTTATCGCGGAAGAAAACACATCGTCGCGACTCTTGCGACACATTCGGA
>JAKAAL010000050.1 GCA_021802375.1 Bacillota bacterium
TAACATTTGTTCTCGCTGGCTCTGGTAGTCCTCATCCGTAATCTCGCCAATCTCTTTAAGGACTTCGAGTTCCACTAAGGCATTCCAAGTTGACTCTTGAACGTTACCTTCTTTTTCGGCCTCATTTTGAAGATAGCTTAAAGTCCATCCAATCGACCGAAGTGGCAATGCTACAGGAAATAACAGGATATCCCACAAGCTAAGGTGCGTGTTTTCCATCAGCAGGGCTCCTTAACTTAATATTGACGAAATTAAACGGCGGCAGGTTATCCACATAGTGAATCCGAAAATTTGTACCAAAGTTCTCCTCTAGTTTGTAAACCTGCTTCTGAAAATCCTCTTGCCTATTTCGCGATATTAAAAACGACACGTTATATAGCATATAAATGGAAATTAATTTACCGATAACCATATCGTCGGCCAGAGGCTCGAGGAGATCCGCAACCGCTTGACTAAAGGTGTCACGCCATAGGCTGATAATTTGTTCCGCTATTTGTCCGACTTGAATCTCCAGAGAATATAATCCTTCAGCCGTGTTAGCGCTGTCCTTTTTGGCCTGGTCCAAATCAATCCGTTTCAAAACTTGGTCCTGCAAAGCCTTTTGCTCCCAATAGATCTTAATACCGACCTCCAGACGCCCTTTCAATCTTCTAAACTCGTCTTCCAATTGCCCACGACCCGCATCAATCATAGCGACCAAATCATCTGCTCCGGAGACAATCGTTCCAAACTTTACAGGAATGACCGTCGTTTTCTCAAACAGATCGCCGAGAACGTTCGAATGAGTTATGGCATCATCCGCACTTAATGTGTTCAGGTGGGCGAATTCCGAAACGATAACGTCATACTCGTTAGCCCTTATGGCCTTCACGACCGTGGGTGGGGTCCCGATTCCGACAAGATCTCTCATTGTCTCTAAGGCATGGCCGCGAACAATCCCGTAGACATATAGCATGAGGCCCTCCTCCTAAATCCTTAAATCTCTATGCCAAAATGCGGCCCCTTATGTCTTTTCAAAATACGCGAATATCAATCACTTAACGTGACCAAAAAACCTTCAATGTCCTTCAGAGTTATAGTGCTAAAAGGCCCGCACAAATCTTTGACAATTTGTGAGAAGTTTGTTGGAAGCACATGACGCGTCAGTGACCATCCCTCAGCCTGCAGCATTATGCCAAGCGCAACGCCCATACGAATTGACGGATTGTGAACCACTAATTCTGATGACTTGCGACGTCGAGACGGTGTTTGATAACGGATGTGACGAATTAAACGAACAATTTGCTGAGATTCTTCTAAAGGAAGATGCGAATGAGCACTGACAATCATGACCTCGGTCTGTTCATCCAAGGTCTCCAAAGAAATGGTGACAGTCCGATCAATTAAGCCCTCTAATATTGGATAAATTCCGGTTTGATCAGACATTCCACTCGTCATAATTAACCGAAATTGAGGATGGACGGGAATCGTCTGGGTGTGACCGATGCGAGACACTGGGAGTATATGCTCCTGCAAGATCGCCAATAAGATGCTTTGCACTTCGGTTGGGATGCGATTAAACTCATCCAAGATGACAGTATGGCCTTTTTTAATGGCTAGGGATAGCCACCCCTCGGTCCAATTGCTGTCCATCCGCTCATCGACTTTGACAACATCGCGAATGAAATTATCCACCGCTTTATGATATCGGTATCCTCGGTAACCTCCGACCAAATCGGTAGTCGACATGTCATGATGTCCCTGAACAAAGACCGAAGGTCTCTCTAACTCGTGACCAAGTGTAAGCGCCAGCGTAGTTTTCCCGACCCCAGGGGGGCCGATGAGATTTATTGATAAGCCATTTTTTAAGTATTGGGCCGCACGCTCCATCAAGTCCACTATATAAGGGGAACGTACAAACGGCACCTCATTCACCGCGCTCAATGCTAACGCCAATGAAATCACTCTCCTCCAACGACTTTTGCAGAGCATCCGACGAGAGCAGAATATGCCCTCGTCGCATGAATTCCTATGCTACGACACCCTCTTCTTCGAGCATCGGGCGATGGTGCTCCAAAAGTCCTACCGCGCGGGCATAAACAAGCCATGTTTCCACTGAAGCAATCACAATACGGGCTTCAATTGACAATAATTCGATGCCAACCAAGTTGACTTTTACCCACAGGTCAATGACAGCGCCCTTGTCGAGAACCCGGTCTAAAACTTCCACTAAGCTCGAGCCTCCGGTACTACTCCTGATGGCCATTAGTGGTCCTCCCTTTAAGGTTATTTAGAGACTGGTCTCCACAAGCCAATATATGCAGACTTTCCCAAATGTGACGCATTTCCGCTCTGAAACTGGTTGTCGCTTTCAAATGTTCTGTGCTCGCCAAATGGTCGGGCCTGTTCGATGACTAAGACAATCCCAGTCATTTCAGTTTTTGTCCATATCACCCCGTAAAGTGAACACGAACGGTCTCTCTCGACAATATTCTTACCTTTGCATCGATTTTCGCTGTTTCCAACCCTTCTCGTTGCTCAAGAGCCGATTGCGGCAACCGACTCGCCTAATTTTTGGCTGACATGACTTCAGGTGTGGGATTCCCCTCTCCTCCCATGCGTGTATCGGATCCTGAGGGACATCGATGAAGAACGCCGCCATTTGGACGGGGAACTGGGCTACGGCACGCCCGCGATGCGAAGTAATCAGGAGTCTGAGCCACACTCCCTGTATCATCATCGGCAAAGGGTTCCAGGGGCCGACGAACGCTGTCTCGCCATCGGTACGGGTTCTCCGATACGCTCTGACTAAAGCAAGTGGTGCGCGGCGCGGGTTTGGTCTCGACAGTGGCCTATTGGCCTCAAAAACTCTTTTTCCCGAGATCAGGTCAACATCACAGTCTAGTGGGCTTTGATAACGTACTGACCTTCGCTAATCATGGTTGGCCGGTCATTCCCAATAGCTGACCAATGGCGCTTCGCATTGAAACGACGGTGCGAAACCGGAGGGCGGCGCTATATTCGGAACTCCGAACGAGGCCACGTAGTCGTCCGAACCCAGAGGAACCGGTTGACAGCGGAGAATTCTGCCGAAGCAACTGTGTGGAACTCGCGTTCGCGAGGTTTTTCCAGTGGACGTCTGCCTCCCCCGCCGCTTGGTCTAGTCGTTGCCGGAACGTGGGGCTCGACGGGAGCTTCTACACTCTCAGGGGATCGAAGAAAACGGATCCTCCCAGAACGTTTTTCGGTGCATAGCAGTCGCATTTTAACGGCCCCCATGTGGCGGCCGGGCGGCAAGTAGTGGGCCGACTACCCCGAGCCCGCCGTGTCCTTCGAGGAAGGCTGCGACCCGACAGCTCGGCGTCCTATCTTATCCTGTAGATCCACTTCGTGTGGGGACATTGATGAAGCGGCAAGATTCACTTTAGGATACGGCCCGATCGATGGCTAACCCTCCTGATGGATCCCACCTTGCAGCGGCGAGGACAAGTCGGGTGGAGCTTTCGTACCGGTGGTCACCCACCCGATATGTCCACTGGGATTGACGCTGAATGGGCCATTTCGCGTGGCAGGTTCTTCCTCTGCAGTGACAACGCGGTTACGAGCTACAACACCGAATATGTACGTTACAGATCAAGATAGTACCGCAGCGGCCAGGCTATTCTGTTGTTAATATCAGGATGTGGGGCGTAATCGTTTCCCCCCTCGTGGTCCTAGAAATGTTGTTCCGTTCACTACACACTGTCCCGATTGAAAAACCCGGGAAATTCCCCTCGGAGAGACAGGTTCTTCGGCATACTTGCCGCGATCGGCAATCGTATCGTAAGAGAATACCACGAGGTCCGCAATAGACCCTTCCCGAATCACGCCACGATTCCTGAGACCAAACGTTTCGGCCGGCAATCCCGTCATTTTGTAAACGGCAGTTTCTAAGGTAAGCCAAGAGGTCTCCCGAACATAATGACCTAACACCCGCGGAAATGTTCCGTAGAGGCGCGGATGAGGTTTCCCACCCCGTCCCGGTGGAAGGCCGTCCGACCCAATCATGGTCCATGGGAATCGGAGAACCCTTTTGAGATCCCCTTCGTCCATGCTAAACAGCACAACACTTACTTGAAGGCTATTATCAAGAAGCAACTGGCACAGGGCGGATAGCGCATCTATTCCCTGAGTCTGGGCCACGTCCGCCAAGGTGTGACCTTCAAAGGTATGGGTCGCAGTAGTGCTAATGAGGATACCTTCGGGGCCAAGACTTCCCAGTTCGTTTTCCCACCCGGGCAATCCATTGTCAATGTCCTTACCGAGTCGCAGTCGTATGGCAGGGTCTTGTAGTCGGGATAATACGGCCCTTTCATCGCCCTCCTCCATCCACGGCGGCAAGCACGCCGTTAACATCGTCGACGAGGCTGTGTAAGGATAGACATCCAGGCGCACCTCTTGTCCTCTTTGTCGTGCGGCTTCGATGAGCGCGAGAGTATGCTTGGTCTTTCCCCAATTATGTCGGCCTGCCGCCTTATGATGCGATATCTGCACAGGCACTCCCGCACCCTGTCCAATCGCCAGAGCCTCTAAGACACTCGCCTCCAACTGATCGGATTCATTGCGCATATGGGTAACATACAGCCGCCCTCGCAGTTCTTTGGCTAACTCGATAATGTCTTCCGTATCAGTAAAGATGCCCGGAGGATAAATGAGTCCTGTGGAAAAACCAAAGGCCCCATCATCCAGGGCCTTCTTCAAGGCATCCCTCATGGCCTGACGTTCTGCTTTTGTGGGCGCTCGCTGTTCCATCCCCATGGCCAAGATGCGCAAGGTTCCTTGGCCGACAAGAGGAGCAACGTTGGTCACTAAGCCGCGTTGTTCAACTTCATCCCAATACTCCGCAAACGTTGTGCCGTTCCACGCGGTAGGGGGAAATAGCCGTTCAGTATAGCGGGCCAAGACTTCAGAAAACGCGGGTGAACGCGGAGCTAGGCTCTCGCCACAGTTGCCAGGAACTTCCGTAGTGACGCCTTGAAGGATCTTGGAGAGGTCAGGTGTCGGTAAAAAAGCCGCATTGTCCGCATGGGAATGAACATCGATAAAGCCCGGGGTCACACATTGGCCCTCTACTGGAATTATGGTGGCATTCGATGGATGCGACGTTGCGACCGGAGTGATGCGGATTACGTATCCATCTTCGATCCAAAGATCGCCGTGGTAGCGCTGTGATCCGGTGCCGTCTACAATGACGGCACCGGTAAGGATCAATGGGCGACGAGTCAAACTCAAAACCTCCTTGGTATCTTCCTGAATTTAAAAGAACCTATGAGCAAAGCACAAGCGTTGGCAACGCGACACGGATTCCGGTACAACCTTGTTCAAAACGTCGTTTATCCCCTCCGTAAATCTATAAGCCATTTCCACATCGACCGTTCTAATGGGCTTATCCATTATTCCTGACCACATTTGTCGCCACCTTTACTTCATCATGCCACGGTTTTTAGGGCCACTGGCCGTCATCTCCCGGCGGCCACTCCACAAGCCCGTCACCCATCCGTTCCGCGTTTAAGCAGAACCGGGTGAGGAGCCGCTGACCGAACTCTCGGCCACTTTCTGCCAATTACTCGCCGGGTTGATGTCGCGGTCATGCGGTGTCTGGCCCTGTGGGTATGTCCATGCCCGCACTTTTAAGGGCATTTTCGGAATCTTGTAGCCGCCGCCCGAACCGGTTTTGCACCGGGGATACCAACGGTCCACGACGGTGACCGTTTTCCCGCGTTGCCCCGCTTTGTATTCCAATTGACAACCGAACTCGCCAGCGCCCCTATCCGCAATCATCCGAGCCAGCTGATGATTTTTGAACCACCCCGCGACGTGCCAATCTTCGATGGCGATGACATCGAACCAGTCCGCGCGCATCGCGGTCAGTGGATGTAGCGCATTCGCCCGAATGATTGCGATCCGAGCAAGAAGCCGAGCGATACGACGTTGCGCACTTCGAAGATTATCATAATTATCTCCTCTCCTGGTTGGACCCACGTCACCGATCCCCACACTGGATTCTCACAAGTTATCCCCCGTTAAGGTCCTGCCAAATACGATCCGCATCTTCTAGATTTTGCCGGACCCGTTCTGGTTCCCGTTCAGCCAACTCATGTGCAACAATGTGAATGAACGCCATAAGAGTCACGGTGGAACTATAATGCGACTGCGATGCACTGGGAAGCCGGATGATCATTTCTGCCGTCGGCACTGCCGGGCCTCCCAGATCAGTGATCCATATATTATGCGGCGTTTGTCGAAGGCTTCGCGCCAGAAACGCGGAGGTTCTCGCGGCATAGCGTGGATAGCTTAATCCGATGACACCATCGTCGGATCGTAAATCACGTAGGTGCATCCACGCCTGACTAGAAGCAGCATCTACAAATTCTACGCCGCCTAATAGGTAACGAAAATTTAACGCCAGATGCTCGGCCAGACCCGCGGTCATCAAACTGGCGGTAACCACGATGTGTCGGCGCATTAAGAGCCAATCGATCAGTGGGGCCAGTTGGGGCCGCAGCAAGGGACTCAGCTGTTCAAGATTAGCAATTTCTTGGGACAGAACCAGTCCGATGGAGTCGATCGGTTGCACTTCGCGTGGCTTCTGAAAGAGCTGCCATGCTACCGGAACCGCAGGCCCCTGGTCACGGATCTGCGATTGCAAATCCAGGTATCCTTGAAATCCCGCTGATTGCACCGCACGCACCACCGATGCAGGGCTGACGCGAGCTTCTCGCGCTATCGACTCAGCCTGTTTCCATGCGACTTCCGGGGTATGTTGCACCAGCCATATCAATGCTTTTCGCACAGCCGGGGCCGCTGTCGGTATGGCAGCGTGTAATCGATCTTGAATTTCTGCAATCGTCATAGGATCACCTTGAAATTTTTATTTCAATATTATACCCTGAACTGTAGAAAAAAGCAGACTTTTATCACATCATGACGCAACGGATTTCATCCTAACTAAGGAGGCTGCCCCAATGAAGAAACCTTGGCTATCTGCCAGTGTCATGACGGCGACCCTGCTGGCACTTGCCGGATGTGGAGCTGGAGCACATCCCTCCAGCGCTGCCCCAACCTCTGGGGGGACGGTAGTGGTTGCCGAGCAACCGCAGTCGCCACCGAACTGGTTCTTTCCTGTCATCAATGCACCCGATTTTTTTGCTTTAAATTTGCAAATCGAATTTCTGATGTATAGACCGCTCATCTATCTTAACAAAACCAGTCAAGTCGACTATTCACGTTCCCTGGCTACTCATATTCAAGTAAATGCTACTGGAACACGTTATGTGATTACGTTGGGGGATAAGTATAAATGGTCCAATGGCGATCCCGTCACAGCGCAAGATGTGGTCTTTACTGTGGATCTCATGAAAGCGGCTTCGCAACCCAATGCCCCGTGGGTCTTTGGCGGGGTCGGTAGCGGCGGCATGCCTAACGACTGGCAAAGCATCACTGCTGACGGTCCACACACGGTAACCATCCAGCTCGCTCATCCAGCCAACCCTGACTGGTTCATCCATAACGGCCTGACTCAAATATTCCCCGTGTCTAAGGCGGTTTGGGACCGGTATCCCCACAACATGACCCAGGAACTAAAATTCATTGCATCCGTAGGCAATACCCCCACCAGTCGGTATTACGATGTGGTCGACGGCCCGTTCCGGTTTCTTAAATGGCAGCCGAATAATTATTGGGAAATGGTGCCGAACACCCACTTTGGCGGCCATAAGGCCTCCATTGCACGATTGATCTTCCAATATGAGGGATCCCCGAGTTCCGAGTTCGTTGGATTACGACAAGGAACTGTGTCCGTAGGGTACCTGCCGTCTTCGATGTGGAAGGCACGGCACGAACTCCCGGGTGACGTATTATCTTCCAGCTATCTGTTTGCCATGAACTATATTGTGCCAAACTTGAACTCAGCCGCCCCCGACGGCATGGGCAAAGTGTTATCCCACCTGTATGTGAGGCGAGCCCTGGAAATGGGGATTGACCAACAAGGCATTATCAACACCCTCTATCACGGCTATGGAGTGCCGACCGACGGTCCCATCCCGCCTAAACCCGTTTCGCCATATTACGATACCGCACTGAATACCCCACCGTATGCCTTTAATCCGGCCGGTGGCAAAGCTTTATTAGAATCCCATGGGTGGCGCCTAGTCAATGGAGTAATGACCCGGGGGTCCCAAAAATTAGCATTAACGTTGCTCTATGCAGCAGGCAGCGTCACGGAATCCGATACCATGCAGCTCATTAAAAGTGACTGGGCGCAGGAGGGGGTGCAAATCACCCTCCAACAGGTGCCATTCGATCAACTCTTCGCTGAGTTGAGCCAGTCAGATCCATCGAAGTGGCAACTCGGCTATTGGGGCACGGGTCTCGAATACCAGGAGAATTACTATCCAACTGGAGGCAGCATGTTTGCCACAAATGGCGAATATAACCAAAGTGGGTACGTAAGTGCCGAGGCGAATCAGTTGATCGCCAAGACCTACCTTCCCGGCACTTCATCGCAAATACACGCGCGACTGGATGCCTATCAGATGTACATCGCGCAGCAGTTGCCTGTGCTGTGGATGCCTTGGCTTCCGTCGGGTAATTCCCGAGTCATCGGACTAAATGTCCATGCCAAATCGGTGCATGGCACGGTGCGCACTTTCAATCCCGTGACCAATTATATGTACGCCAACTATTGGACGGTTTCCCAATAGGCTACCACCTGTCGACTTTCTAACGAAGGAGCGTCTTTTATGAATATCGAGCGTGTGCAACTAGACTTCGTCGAACTTCCCCTAAAGGCTCCGTTTGAAACTTCTGTGGGAATCAGCACCACCAAGCAAACATGGATTTTGACGGTTATCGCCGACGGCCTCAAAGGCTATGCGGAATCGGTTGCCGATCCCGAACCGCATTGGAACGAAGAAACCCATGCCACCGTTTATTTTGCCCTCAAAAACCATCTACTCCCGCGGCTCTGGTCCGTGAATCTTCAGAGTCCCGAGGATGTTGCGCGAATTTTAAGTCCAGTGCGGGCTAACTTTATGGCCAAGGCGACCATTGAAATGGCGATTTGGGATTGGTTTGCGCGAGCATCCGGTGCCCCGCTCTGGCAACTTATTGGGGGCGACACCGCCAAAAAAACCATTCCTGTCGGGGTGTCGATTGGCATCCAGCCGACCATTGACGCCTTATTGCAGATGGCTGACGACTTTCTCGCAGCAGGGTATCGGCGTCTTAAGGTGAAGATCAAACCGGGTAGAGATGTCGAGCCTTTAAGTGCCCTCCGACAGCATGTGGGGGCCGATGTGCTGATGATGGCCGATGCCAATTCCGCGTACCAGCTATCAGACGCAGACTCTCTTAAGGCTTTCGATGATTTGAACCTGATGATGCTGGAGCAGCCATTGGCGCACGATGACATGATCGATCACGCAGCCCTCGCCCGTACGATAAAGACCCCCATCTGCCTGGATGAAGTCGTACGCACTGCAGAGGATGCCAGAAAAGCGCTGCAAATTGGCGCGTGCCAAATCATCAATATTAAGGTGGGGCGCGTCGGCGGACACGCCACGGCACGACAGATCCACGATATCGCAGAAGCCGGCAATATTCCCGTGTGGTGCGGCGGGATGGAAGAAACCGGGATCGGGCGCGCCCATAATCTTCATCTGAGCACCTTGCCTAACTTCCGCTTACCCGGAGATACATCCGCAAGTGATCGCTATTTTCATGAGGATCTCATCGATCCGCCTTTTCGCCTAAACCACGACGGCACCTTGTCTGTCCCCGAGGGACCTGGCATTGGCGTCGTGCCGGACCCAGACCGTCTCTGCCGATATCGCCGTTATCATGAAGAATGGACGCATGCTACCCCGACCATTATGGTGCCCCATGCGGTATCAACCACGTTTTAACGTTCTATCCCGGAGGTCGATGTGACCCGACCTCCTGTGGTCGCTCAACAACGCCCAAACAGTCCGCTGTGGGTTCATGCATGGCGTAGGCTCAGCCCATGGCCATCCGATCTCGGCGGCTGCGAAAATCCCTCCCGAACCCACAGCGATCAGTGCAGGAATGCCCACGACATTAGGTGTGAGGACCCTTCCGGGATCTGGGTTCCCACGACCAACCCGATAAAAAACACCACGGCCACGCTGACCATGGTCAACATGTCAGGGACTGAATACAGGGCCCACAGTAACTCCCGCAGAGTGATACACGTCGCCATGGGCCCACCACAGAGTGTATTTCATCAAGAGGAAATTTCCACTTTAAGCAAAAAATTCGGAATTTTGATATTAGCATCACAGCGCTACCCAAAATCGGGCACATGACTATCCTGAAAGTTCAGAGCGCGGTTTACCACTTATACGCTCTGTAACACAGGAAAGGTCCTGCTCCTATCCAACGCTATGTACCACACGTCGGCTAGATGGGCAAGGATCGGATCGTTGATGCTCAGAGACTGGCCCTATGGCGGTTTAGATCAAGGTGTCGTCTGCCTTGGCCAAGGCCATGTTTAACTAATCCTACAAAATTTTTTCAGGATGGATACCCATTATGCCCTAAAACCGAAGCTACAATACAAAGTATCCGACGGCAAAAAACGCGAGCAATAGTCCAACCACAATAAATGCCCACCATGGCGGACTGGACCCCTGCTGTGAACCACTCTGATTCGGCATCTCCATCACAACCTTTTTCTTCAACATCAATTGATCAACAAAGTCTACTGTAGTGTACCCACAACTCCGACCATCTGTCCATGGCACGCTAGAGTGAACGCCATCTGTGCATTGAAAAATCTTGTCGCCGTTATTGACGTCATAATATTCACGCCAGTATGATAAAAGCGGAGGCGATCCTTATGGCAAAAATACAACTGGATATTAGAGGCCAATGCTGACGAGCACCCCTCATCAGTGTCACTGATGCCCTAAACCCGGTGCCTATAGGCACGCAACTCGATATATTAACTAACAAATGGTCCGTGGTTAGAGATATGCAAGCCTATGCCCATATGACGGGGCACACTTATCTAGGATATCGCGCCCATCCAGATTTACCCGAAACCTGGTGGGTTTATTTGGAGAAAAGCCTTAAGGCGTTACCGACCTAAGTCATAGGGCAAGTTGTTCCGCCAGATCAAGCCAATCAAGTTGTTCTGGCTTTTCTGACTCTGCCACCGATGCTAGGGGCACCCAACAGGTCTTGCCGTTCTGCACCCCAATCATAACCCCATGAGCTCCTTGCTCTAGCGAGGCCACCGCTGCGGACCCAAAAATGGACCCTAACAAGCGATCTTTGGCGCTAGGGGGCCCTCCTCTTTGAGTATGGCCTAGCACCACCCATTTTACCTCAAAACCCGTCATGCCATTTAACTCGTTAGCTAATCGTTCGGCTCGATCCGCACCCTCTGCGACCACAATGAAACTATGTTTCTTACCGCGGGCATGAGTTGTTTGCAGACGTTCGGCAATAACTTCCGGGTTAACTGGGCGTTCCGGAATCACAATGGCCTCAGCACCGGCCGCAAGCCCCGCCCCAATAGCCAATGCCCCACTCCGATTACCCATCACTTCAACTACAAAAATACGCTCATGGGATGATGCGGTGTCCCGGATCTTATCGATCGAAGCCGTAATATTATTGACCGCCGTATCAAACCCAATGCAATCGTCGGTTCCATAAATATCATTGTCAATACTTGCGGGGATGCCCACCACCGGAAAGCCCGCGGCACTAATGACGTGAGCAGCCTTGAGCGACCCATTACCGCCAATGACCGCCAACCCATCCAATCCCCAATCTCGCATTTGCTGAATGGCCATTTGTTGGGTTGTTGGCGAATGAAAGTCGCCAAATCGGCAAGTGTGCAACATGGTACCTCCAGTCATGATGATATCCGCCACCGACTCTGTTTTCAGCTCTTGGCGCGTTCCTCGCACAAGTCCTTCCAATCCTCGCAAAATTCCCCACACACGATGATGCCCTAAGAGTCCTTGTCGAACAAATGAGCGAATGACAGCATTCATGCCGGGAGCGTCACCGCCCGAAGTCAATATGGCCAACTCCACTGAAAATTCCTCCTCGATTGTACATCCACTGGGATAATGATAATTCTAGTATATCTGTGCTAGCGGGACTTTCCTAGTTATCCGATCGCGCAGAGCGAAACCCCTTGCGCCGCAAGGGGTTTCGAGGGTAGGGTTGTATTATATAACGGGTTTCGCCATCGGTTCAGGAATCTTGAGGTGGTCAAGGATATGCTGCTGACGGCGCGTCCGATCGGTGAGGGTTAACCGGACGCCCGTGGTACTGGGAGGCGGGTATTCTA
>JAKAAL010000051.1 GCA_021802375.1 Bacillota bacterium
CGCCCATTGCCCGGCTAATTTGCATCCCGACGAGTGGGATCTGGGGCCCGTTTTAGATATGCTGGAGGATATCTATTTGCCTCGGGGAAGTGTCACTAAGGACCAGCTGCAGGGGAACACTCGAGAAGAATTGGTTGAATTCTTGACTCAAGCAGGGGAATCTGCGTACGAGGCCAAGGAAGAGGAGCTGGGCGAAGAAGCCATGCGAGAGCTGGAGCGGATGGTGCTTTTGCGGGTCGTGGATTCCAAATGGATGGAGCATCTGGACGCTATGGACAATCTTCGCGAAGGGGTGGGCCTTCGTGCTTATGGCCAGCGAGATCCCTTAGTGGAGTACAAGCGCGAAGCCTATAACATGTACGCCGAAATGACGAAGGCGATACGTGAAGAGGTCGTGCGCATCTTGTTCCATGTGGAAATGGCTTCTGAAGAGTCGCTGAACGCGGCCGAGCCGGTCGCCCAGGTGGTAGACATCCCTTCGAATGTCGAGGTCGCTCCGGCTTCTGGGCGGTCATTTCAGGTCATCCAGGGGGGGCGGCCCAATGATGCTCCGGGTGCTAATGAGCCGTGCTGGTGCGGAAGCGGCAAGAAATACCGCAAGTGTCATGGTGTTTCTGAGGTAAACGAATAGTGCGGTCACAGCCGGATCCGCTAGGGTGGCTAGAACGTAAAGTTGAGGAGTGGACGATTGATGGTGCTGGATGACGCCTTAGCATTGGGACAAGCGTTGAAGACGGTTTTAGACCGAGTAAGGGGGTCTCTTTGACCCTGATCGGCGGATCGAAGAAGTTGGGCGCCTCGAGAGCGCGATGGCCGAACGCGACTTTTGGGACCAACCACAGCGGGCTCGACAAATTACGAAACAGCTAGGCATTCTGCGCGATCCTTTGGACACGTATAGTCGCCTGCACAGTAAGGTCCAGGAGTGGATGGAACTCTTGGAACTGTTGCAAGGGGACCAAGATGAGAGCTTGACGCGAAATCTCTTGCATGAGGGTTCTGAGCTGATGGACGAGTTGCGAGCGTTGGAACTGACCTTGATCCTCACCGGGCCTTATGATGGCGAGGACGCTATTTTGACGCTCCATGCCGGTGCCGGTGGTACAGAAGCACAGGATTGGGTTGAGATGTTGCTGCGCATGTACCTAAGATGGGCCGAACGACGTGGCTTTAAGACGCGCATCTTGGATCAGTTGCCGGGCGAAGAAGCCGGATTGAAGAGTGTCAGCGTGGAAGTACAGGGACCTAACGTCTTTGGATTTTTGCGGCCAGAGCGCGGAATTCACCGCTTGGTTCGGATATCGCCATTCGATGCTTCAGGGCGCCGCCATACGTCCTTCGCCTCCGTGGAGGTGATTCCCGATATCGACATGGATGATAGCATTGAGATCCGACCCGAGGACCTACGGGTCGATACGTTCCGGGCTTCCGGGGCAGGAGGCCAGCACATCAATAAAACCGATTCCGCGGTGAGAATTACCCATCTAGCGACGGGAATCGTGGTGAGTTGTCAATCAGAGCGTTCGCAGCACGCCAATCGCGAGACCGCTATGAAGCTCCTAGTCGGCAAGTTGGCCGAACTCAAGGAACGTGAATGGGAGACAAAAATGGCCGAAGTGCGCGGTGCTCAGGCCGATATAGGCTGGGGATCGCAGATTCGATCGTATGTATTTCAGCCCTATACCATCGTTCGTGACCATCGCACGCGATTCCAATTGGGCAATGTGGCGCAAGTCATGGATGGAGGGTTGGACGGCTTTATCGAAGCGTTTCTCCAGGCGCAGGCTAGGGGTACGCTGAGCTTGGAATCTGAGCAACCGTGAGTCGTCTGTTTTGGGTATTATTAGGCTTCATCATCCTGCTCTCAGGGCTGCAGTGGATGGTGCCAAGCTGGGTTGGTAGAGCTTCGGCCGCGTGGTTAGGGCAGCATTTGCATGGTCCTCGTCCTGCTGTGGAGATTAGTGCCATTCCGTTTTGGCGGCTCGGGCGTGGACAATTTCAGCTTTTAGTGGTGCGTGGTCGTGACTTGACCGTCAGCGGCATCGTTTTACATGCCGTGCATTTGACTTGGCAGAATGGCCAAGTGGGCCTGAGTGCCAAGGGGCAACCGGTGAAGGTGCTTCGGGCTGGTCGCATCGACGGACAGGTCAGTATGACCGCATTCCAGGTGGCCCGCCTTATTGACCAAAAGGGGATTTTAAGCAAAACCAGGGTAGCCTTCCAAGGGCAAAATCTCATGGTGTCTGGAGTCCTCCCGCTGGCGGGACGGCGCGTGCCGATTACCGTTCGCGGTCCGTTAGTGTTGGGGCACGGCGGAACGGCGGTAACATTTCGCCCGCGAGTCCTGGACAGCGCAACCATTCCCTTAAGCACCAGCATTACGGTACTGCAACTATCTGCTTTTCGATTGCCTATCGCACTGAAGCTTACACGTTTATATTTGCACCAGGGCCAATTGACGGTGAACTTCCAAAATCGTTATTTTCGAGCTCTCTAGCATTCGAAACCTGCGTCTTGGAGAGAAGGGTGGATACGCCAGCAAAATCGACGAGCCGGATGGCTCTGATTTCGCAGTGGATTAGGGGCAATGCCCTCGACTATCTAATGATCATCGTAGGCACCGGGATTACCGCCACGGGTGTGAATGCGTTTTACGTGCCCAACCAGATTTCCGACGGCGGCGTGGCGGGCATAGGGATCATTCTCTTTTATTTTGCAGAAGTTCCCCTTTGGTTGACGCTCATCGCCTTAAACCTCCCGCTCCTGTGGTTGTCACACCGGCTGTGGGGCGGCAGGATGAGTCTGCGCACGCTGGTCGGCACCGTGCTGCTCTCGCTTTGGGTGGCCGTTCTCCATTGGCATCCTTTCACGCACAACATTCTCTTGGCCACCGTCTATGGTGGA
This sequence comes from Bacillota bacterium, assembly GCA_021802375.1. The sequence continues at coordinate 2,905 of JAKAAL010000051.1, forward strand.
GTGTTTTCTGGATTAGGCTTGGGATTGGTATTTCGGGCCAAAGGAACGACCGGCGGCACGGATGTCGTCGCCAGATTCCTTGCCCACGTGTTGCCCATTAGCATGGGCCAAGGGATGTTGTTCATGGATGTCTTCGTTATCGCTGGGTTTGGCTTAGCTTTTAATCCCACGCATGCCATGTACTCGATGATTGCTTTGGTGATTTCGAGCCGGGCCATTGATCTTGTGCAAGAGGGGACCGACTTTGCCAGAGCGTTCACCATCATTACGCAGCATGCGGAAGAACTCAGTCAGCATATTATTGGCGAACTAGGTCGGGGAGTAACTAGAAGCCAAGGCCAGGGGGCCTATACGGGAGAAGCGCGAGAAATTTTATTTGTGGTGGTGGGTCGAGCCGAGGTGTCCCGGCTGAAGGCGCTCGTCTATCGCATCGATCCTGAGGCCTTTGTCGTGGTCGGCAATGTGCATGAGGTGGTGGGCGAAGGTTTTCAGAGACCTCCTTTAGAAGAATGAAGACTGACGAAGAATTCCCGCTTGTAGAGCTAAGCCTCTAGATTGGCCATGCCGCCAGGCCTCAGTGCACATTTAACGCCTATCGGGTCAAGTAATGGCTGCTAAGCCAACGCGGAAGGTTTCGGGCGATTTGACTCATGGCCTTGGTCAATTGGTCAAAGGGAGCTCCCTCGCTTAGCACCGTAGCCACGTAAACCCGGCCGCCTTCGCGATATACAATGCCGGTGTCGTGGCGGGCCTGATCGAGCGAACCCGTCTTGTGAGCGACGGCAACCGAACTTGGCTGGCCCACGTACCGGCCGGAGCGCGTCTTGTCGATCAGGCTTATGGGGCCCTGGCAACGGCTCAAAAGATTTACCATGTGCTCGGACGCCAATTGGGAGACGCACTGACCGCGAGCCAGCTTTTCCATCACCAGGCTGAGGTCATACGCCGTGGTGTGGTTAAAGGTGTCGGGGCGTTCGGCCGGAATGCGCTGCAACCGGCGCACCAATTCCGTATTTTTCATTCCGAGGCGCTGGATCATTTGATTAATCTTGTCGAGGCCGAGATAATCGATGAGGAGGTTCGTGGCCGTGTTGTCGGATACGGTAATCATCAAGGTGGTCAAATCGCGAATGCTAAAACTTGCGCCTTGGCTAAGGTCTTGAAGAACGCCCGAGCCTCCCACTTGGTCTTCGCGGCGCATGGTAAGCATGTCGTCCAAAGAGGCGCGTTCGTCCTCGACACGACGATAGACTTCGGTCATGATCGGGACTTTGATGGTGCTTGCCGATGGGAAAATATCGTGTTCATGATAGGCGAGCACGGCATCGCTTTCTAGGTCCTTGGCATAGATGGCGTAACGCCCCGGCAACTTGGCAATTAAGCTTTCAGCGAGCACCAAAAGACCTCCTTGTTGGAGAGATTTGATACCATCATAGCATGACGGAGTGGGCCGACAGATGAATCGTTAAAAACCGGAGGGGGCGCCATGGCAGTCATCGTGGTAGGTAGCATCAATCTTGACCTCATCGCTCACATCGACCAAATTCCCGGACCCGGGGAGACCAGGATGGCTGAGCGGCTGGAAATTAGCCCGGGCGGCAAGGGGGCCAACCAGGCCCTGGCGGCCAGGAGAATGGGAGCGTCAACGACCTTGCTGGGCACCGTGGGCGCCGATGCGTTTGCTCGCCAGGCGACATTTCTCTTGCGGAAATCCGGCGTGGACCTCACCTATCTCGATACGGACCCCGATTTGGCTACGGGCTTGGCCATGATTGCTGTGGATGGCAACGGGCAAAATGCCATTACCGTGGTAAGTGGAGCCAACCATGCCACGGATGAAAAGGCGCTGGCTCACTTGGATCGTTTGATCAAGGCCGGGGATTGGGTGGTGGTTCAAAATGAGATTCCCCTGGCCACCGTGGAGCGTGCCCTTTGGACTGCCCACCAGCGTGGGGCCAGGGTTATTTGGGATCCGGCGCCAGCGAGCCCCAAGGTGTCCAAACTCTTGTGGTCGACTGATGTGATCGTTCCCAATCAAGGCGAGGCGGAAGTTCTGTTGGCAAGTTCGGTAGCGGATGTGCGTTCGGCCAAGGCCGCTGCCCGTCGCCTTCGTGAAAACGGGGTGGCCGCAGCGGTCGTGAAGCTGGGTGCAGAGGGTGTCGTTTGGGCTACCGCGCATGGAGTCTTTTACCTACCTGCGACCAGCGTCTCTGCGGTGGACACCGTGGGCGCCGGCGACGTGTTTGCGGGAGCCTTGGCTGCACGGCTCGACCACGGGGACGGCCTGTCTGAGGCCATCGCCTGGGCCAACCTGGCGGCGGGACTGTCCACCACACAAAATGGGGCGCAGCCCTCATTTCCGACTTGGGAGATCGTTCGTCAGTATGCCTATCGTCAACAGCAACATTAAACTCAAGCATTACAGAGGAGCGATGACCGTGCGATGCTATTTGGATATGGATCCGGGGATTGACGACGCGTTGGCCTTGGCCGTGGCCTTAAAACAGTGTGACGTGGCGGGTATCACTAGCGTGGCAGGGAATGTTGAAGGGAAGAAGACGTTTGATAACACAGGACGTCTTTTAAAAGTTTTTGGACGACCTGACGTGCCCGTGGTTCCTGGCGCCACGAGGCCACTATTGCTTTTCGAGTCCATCTTTGCCGAGCATGTCCATGGTTCAAGCGGGTTGGACGGATATCCCCTTTTAGGGGAAGGCGTGAAGGCTTCGTCGCGGTTGCCAGCGTGGCAGTGGTTGGCAGCGGGCCTGGCCGCCGAATCCAGGCCGGTTGATCTGATTGCCACCGGGCCCTTGACCAACATGGCCCGGTTTTTGGCTGGCTTCGACAATGATGACTATCAACAGCGAGTGCGAGCAATTACCGTCATGGGAGGCTCGCTGTCAGGCGGGAATGTGACGAGCACCGCCGAATTTAATTTCTTTGCCGACCCAGATGCCGCGGATTTGGTTCTCGGTTCGGGCTGGCCCGTGCGCATGGTGGGGCTGGATGTGACCACGCTTGCGGGCATGCCCACCAGCGATTTAGCCCGGCTAGGCCAACAAGGAAGGGCCGGCGAAGTGTTGGAGGGCTTGCTGGGGTTTTATGCTCAAGCCTTGGAACGGATCGGTGAAGCGGTCGACCAGATTTATCTTCACGACGCGGTAGCCGTTGCCGCCGCGTGTCACCCAGAGAAATTTGTCTGGAAGAAAGCGCCGCTTCGAGTGGTACGAGAGGGCGAGCTCCGGGGGACGGTGGTCGAAGTTCTCGGCCAAAGCCATGGGCGACCTTTGGTCGACGTGGCGGTCGACGTGGACCGCGAATGGTTTTTGTCCTTCGTCTGGGAAAGCTTGACGCAATATAAAACCGGATGATAGTAAAGTCAAAAAACTTCTATCGTTTTGGCAGGGATTTTTAACCTGGATGGGGAAGTCTACCTTGTTTCAAACGAGAGATTCAGATTCAGGTACTTAGCGAAGGAGCGGAAGCATCAATGGCGAGTGTGCGACTGGAGCATGTTTTCAAGAGGTTTGGAAACGTGGATGCCGTCAGTGACGTAAATCTGGATATTGCCGATCAAGAATTTTTAGTGCTCTTGGGGCCGTCCGGCTGTGGAAAAACCACGACCCTGCGGATGGTTGCGGGACTTGAGGAATTAAGTGACGGGTCGATCTTCATTGGGGATCGGGAAGTGAGCCAAGTGGCCCCGAAAGACCGTGACATTGCCATGGTGTTTCAAAACTACGCCCTCTATCCTCATATGACGGTGTATGAAAACATGGCGTTTGGTTTGAAGCTCCGTAAAGTGCCAAGGCCCGAGATTGAGCGCCGAGTGAAGGAGGCGGCGGACATTCTTGGGTTAGGTGCCCTGCTCACGCGCAAGCCCAAGGAACTTTCCGGAGGTCAACGGCAGCGGGTTGCGCTGGGTCGGGCCATTGTGCGTGAGCCCAAAGCCTTCCTAATGGATGAACCCCTCTCGAACTTGGACGCTAAGTTGCGAACGCAAACGCGCGTGGAACTAAAGCGCCTGCATCAACGCTTAGGTGCCACGATTCTGTACGTTACCCACGATCAAACGGAAGCCATGACCATGGGAACGCGCATTGTCGTGATGCGCGATGGGGTGGTTCAGCAAGTCGACACCCCGGACGGGATTTACAATCACCCCGCCAACCAGTTTGTCGCAACCTTCGTGGGCACTCCTGCTATGAACCTCTTGCCCGGCGAGTTGACCCAAAAGGGAGGAGCCCTTATGTTTCACACCTTTGGGCAGGACGTGACTTTGCCAGAGTCGATGAGAGCCCGATTGTCTCAAGCAGCGGGACGCAAAGTGACCCTTGGCATACGGCCCGAAGATGTGCACCTCTCTTCCGACTTTGTTTCTAATCACCCTGATTTGCAAATGAAGGCTACCGTGCGTGTGGTTGAGCCGATGGGCCATGAAAATATGGTGTATTTGGCCATTGGTGAGGAAACGGTTACGGCCAGGGCGAGCAATGACTGGCATGCCGATCTTGGCGATGTGGTAACCTGCGCCTTTGACGGAGCCAGGCTGCATGCGTTCGATCGGGAAACTGAGGCCGCGTTAGTGTAACGAAGAGGCCCAAAAAACACGCCCCGTTCTGTAAGTCCTGGAACGGGGCGTGCTTTGATCCTGGCGAGAGTCGTCTACTAAAAACAGCTTCGTGTTTCAAACTCGCCATGAACCCAGCAGGATGGTTTAAGACAGCTTGGGCCCCCGCGGTTTGGCCTCTCGGCGGAACGGTCTTAGCTGAAGAGAGGACCACGTCACGAAGCCGCCTATCTCTCACGCACACTCGTGCAAAGCGCCCCTCCTCTCATGCTGGCCACGGTTCTCGTGGGAGGTCGGCACCTTTTCTCGTCGGCTCTTATCGCAAATTTTATCTGCGCGGAGGTAACCTATCCCATCGTTTCAGCGTTTATGGTTGGTGAAGAGGGGACTAAGACCAAGGATGGGGGGTTAGTAGGATGAAGGCACACGTAAACCAAAAGAAGGCAGAGTACTATCTTTACAGCTGGCAGATTTCGGAATTGCGCCGAATCTCGCGGGAAACCCGGCGCCCTCCCTCTGAAGTTTTGCGTAGCGTATTAAGTGAAGCGCTGGGACCTGGGCCACAAGACCGCCAGCCCTAGTCTTGCCCTTCATACTGCTGCTTTAAGGAATCGATAACCGCTGGATCGGCCAGAGTGCTCGTGTCCCCAAGCGCCCGTCCTTCGGCGACGTCGCGCAAGAGCCGACGCATAATCTTGCCACTGCGCGTTTTGGGCAGTTCCGCAGTAAAGAAAATTTCTTCTGGTCGGGCCATCGCTCCGATGGTTTCGGCGACGTGGACCTTCAGGTCTTGGGCCAATTCACTGGTTCCCTGGATGCCCTCCTTAAGGGTTACGAATGCGCTGATGGCTTGCCCTTTGACGTCATGATGCCGGCCTATGACGGCCGATTCGGCAACACGGCGGTCATCCACTAAAGCGCTTTCGACTTCCATCGTGCCAATTCGGTGACCGGAGACATTAATCACGTCATCGACGCGGCCGAGGATCCAATAGTAGCCATCCTCGTCAACTCGCGCACCATCGCCCGTGAAATATACGCCCGGGAAACGGTCCCAATAGGTTTCCCGGTAGCGTGGATCGTCTCCCCAGATGGTTCGGAGCATGGACGGCCAAGGGCGGGTGACCACGAGATACCCGCCGCCACCAGGGCCGACGGGCTCTCCCTTAGCGTCGACGACGTCCGTAAAGATGCCGGGAACGGGCACGGCTGCAGAACCCGGTTTGAGCTCGGTCAGACCCGGCAAGGGGGAGATCATGGCCGCCCCCGTCTCCGTTTGCCACCACGTATCCACGATGGGGCAGCGGGACTGGCCGATCACCTGGTAATACCACATCCAGGCTTCAGGATTGATCGGTTCGCCGACCGTGCCTAAGAGGCGAAGTGAATCCAGACGATGGCTACTTGGTAGCTCGGGTCCCCATTTCATGAAAGTTCTAATCGAAGTAGGGGCCGTGTAAAACACCGTGACGCCGTAGCGCTCGATGATCTCCCAATAGCGATCGCGTTCTGGCCAATCTGGGGCCCCTTCGTAGATCACCACGGTGGCACCGCATGATAGGGGGCCGTAGACGACATAGGTGTGTCCGGTGATCCATCCGATATCGGCGGTGCAGAAGTAAATATCGTCTGGTTTGAGGTCAAACACTAGGCGACACGAGGTGTTGGCCCCGGTCAGATACCCCGCGGTAGAGTGAACAATGCCCTTAGGCTTACCGGTGGTCCCGGAAGTGTAAAGCGTAAAGAGCACGTCTTCGGCATTTCGCGGCACTGCTGCAAAGGGGGTAGCGGGGGCTTGATCCATCATCTCGTGCCACCACACGTCTCGACCTTGGTGCATGGTTAAACCCTCTACCTGGCCCACTCGTTCGACCACGACCACTTGCTTTACTCTCGGACATTGGGTAAGGGCTTGGTCCGTGTTCGCCTTTAAGGGGACTACCTTTCCGCGACGGAAGCCGGCATCCGCGGTAATCACGACGTGGGCGTCGGCATCGTTGATTCGTTCGGCTAAGGCTTTGGCGGAAAATCCACCAAACACAATGGAATGGATCGCCCCAATTTTGGCGCAGGCCAGCATCGCGATGACCAACTCGGGAACCATAGGCAGGTAAATGGTAACGCGGTCTCCCGCGCCGACGCCAAGGGAGGTCAGCATGTGAGCCGCGCGGTCGACTTCCCGCCCCAGCATGTCGTAGGTGAGCACGGTGCGTTCGCCGGTCTCTGCCTCCCAAATGATAGCGGCCTTATTCTTGGTCGCGCCCTGGCGGTGACGGTCGACGGTGTTGGTGGCGGCGTTTAGTTCGCCGTCGTAGAACCAACGTGCATGGGGAGGCTCCCAATCCAAAACCTTGGTGAACGGGTTCGACCACTGAAGGCATCGGGCCTGCTCTGCCCAAAATTCTTCCGGATTGGCGGCTGCCTTGTGATAGATCTCTTGGCTAGACGCCGTGGCTTGTTCACGGAACGCGCGGGGCGGTGAAAATCGCCTCGTTTCGTGCAGCAAAGTATCAAATTTTTCCCCTTCGGATGACATCCGAACACCTCCAAAATGGTCGTAAACACGGTTATCGTCCTAGAGCTATTCGGGATCTAGACCAAACTTCCTGCCCGGTTTCCCTAGTGCCGGCTCTCGGGCGGCATCAAATTTCGAATAATGGATCTCCGGGAGCGTGAACACAATACCGCCAGTACTTAGCATAGCAATTGGGCCCAACTTGGATGTAACTCTTTGGCAATGGTGCCCAGGCGGTCTCAGAGTCGGGGCGGCGCACTTCGCGATGTTGTCCGTCGTTTCCCACCCGACATTGCCAGACCTCGCGCTCGCCTCCCGGACCGCCGTCATCAGCCCATTCGTAAAGTTCTATGGTCACGTGGGTTTCCTCCTTAGAACATTCTCAAGAAAGTTCAGCCGTCATTAGGGATCGTAGTCATTATGCCATGATGGACTGGGCGTTGTGGGGGTCAAGTACCGAAATTGCCATGAGCATGCTAAAATTAGCAGAAAATGGGGCTGAGGAGTGAACAGTGGATGAGTGAAGCGGACCGAATTAGCAAAGACTCGCTAGGAGAGGTGCGAGTGCCTTATGACGCGTATTGGGGGCCTCAAACTCAACGGGCGATCGAAAACTTTCCTATAAGCGGCCTTCGTTTGCCGCGACGATTCATCCGTGCTCAGGGCATCATCAAATGGGCGGCTGCAAAAGCCAACGGTGAAGTGGGGGCTCTTGAGCGCCGGGTTGCGGACGCGATTATGCAGGCGGCTGATGAAGTGATCGACGGGAAATGGGACAGTCAATTCGTGGTAGACGTCTATCAAGCGGGAGCGGGAACTTCCCAGAATATGAATGCCAATGAGGTGATTGCCAGTCGGGCCGCTGAACTATTGGGCGGGAGCCGGGGGGATGTGACTCTGGTTCACCCCAATGACCAGGTTAACATGGCGCAGTCCACCAACGATACCATTCATGTGGCGATTCACATTGCTGCGGCGGAAGCCTTGGTTCACGACCTGGGACCCGCCCTGTCCTCTGCCCAGAACGTGCTGGCGCAAAAGGCCGAGCAGTGGATGCCAATTGTCAAGTCCGGGCGCACCCATTTGCAGGATGCGGTGCCCATGCGACTGGGCCAGGAGGTGGGGGGCTGGGCAGGTGCGATTTCCTACTGGCGTAGTCAAATGGGGGCCGTTCTCGAACAACTTTACGGGATTGGCATTGGGGGCAATGCCGTGGGCACGGGTATTAACGCGCATCCGCAGTATCGAGCGCGGGTGACGGAAGCGGTAGCAGAAAAGACGGGACTTGGCTTTCAGCAACCGGAGAACATGTTTACCTTTATTCAAAATATGGACGCCGTGCTCGCGACTTCCGGATGGCTGCGGGGTTTAGCGACCGCTTGGGGCAAGATCGCCAACGATATCCGCCTCTTGAGTTCAGGGCCACGGACGGGCTTAGCCGAACTTATCTTGGTTCCGGTGCAGCCCGGATCTTCGATCATGCCGGGCAAGGTCAATCCGGTCATGGCCGAGATGATGAATATGATTTGCTTTCAAGTGTTCGGCAACGATCTGGCTGTGCAATCGGCGGTATCTGCCGGGCAATTAGAACTGAACGTGATGATGCCGGTCGCTGCCTACAACGTATTGCACAGCATTCATATTCTTCATACTGGAGTGGCAACATTTGAGCGCAAGGCGTTGTTGCAATTGGACGTCGATGTGGACCGAGTAGCCGGATATGTGGAGATGAACACCGCCTTGGCCACGGCCTTGAATCCCTATTTAGGATACGACCAGGCGGCGGTAGTGGCCAAAGCAGCATATGCCGAGGGTAAGACGGTTCGAGAAGTGGTGCTCGAACGAGGCTTGATGAGTGAGGCGGATCTTAAGGTCGCACTCGACTTGGAGCGGATGACACCGGTAGAGTAGGCTGTGAGATGGCAAGAAGCGTCGATTTCGATAGGAAAGAAGCGCTTTGTCGTGCTCCATGGGTATAATATGGGAGAAATCGGGCGATACCAAGGTTGTCTGTCGCTAGTTGGGGCGATATGATTCTCCTTGCGCTTGTGAGAGAGCGAGCACGATTGCAAGGCTTGACGGAGCAGCGTAATGCCTTGCGACCCGGTCCTTGAAAACTACATCGTCAGAAGCGAAACAATACTGTGTATCACGCGAGTGGGCCAGCCCACCCGCGACTGAGCAATGGAGAGTTTGATCCTGGCTCAGGACGAACGCTGGCG
>JAKAAL010000052.1 GCA_021802375.1 Bacillota bacterium
CTGCCCAAGATGTGGTGATTATGCCAAACATTTAAAACTTCTGTCAATGCTAAAAAGTAGGTAATAACTCTCCGTGCCTAAGATTTAGTGGCGTCAAGACCGACCCCATCCGTATGAACGGCGCAGTCGGTGAAACCGGGTCGATGCCGACGCGAATGAAGACTGCTCCATATGAGCAATCTAGGAAGATGGTGACATCGATAAACTCAAGAGCATTTTTCAGAAAAAGAAGCCGTTAAATGGAAACGCGAGGTCACTTATGGACAAACAACCACGGTTACCCGATAAAGACCCGGGGCGCGGCCTTCTTGGGGAAGTGGAGACCGTAGGCGTGCTGCCGGTTCCCGATGCGGAACGCACCATGTCCGCATCGCGCATGACCATCGTCTGGCTCATGGCTTCCGCTTCGGCCACCACGCCACTTGTCGGATACTTGCTCTTTCACTATGGCGTGACGGACCTCATTCTGGCCATTTTACTGAGTTGGCTTATCGGTTTGGTGCCTGCAGGGCTCTTTTCAGAGATGGGACGCGAAGTCCCTTTAACGGGTCTGGTCGTGGCGCGTAAAAGCTTTGGTGTTTTCGGTGCCTTTATGTTCTCGGTGCTCTTTACCTTCGTGAATATGGGTTGGTTTGGATTGAATACGGAAGTAGCGGGCGAGACGCTAAACGCGATCACCCATACCTCGGGCACTTTGTGGTTTTGGTTGATTGGGGCGGTTCAGGTGGTTCTGGTTCTGTTTGGCATGAAGTGGCTCGAATATTTCTATCGCTATACCTCGGTGGTGCTGCTGGTGTGTTACGGCATCCTGACCGATCTTCTGTTCTCTCGCTATCATGTCTTGATGCCGACAGCCAGTGTCCCCATGCAATGGGGGACTGCCATTACCACGGTGGTGACGTTTTCAATTTTGGCATGGACCTACAAGGTGTCCACGGTGTCCCGGTTTGCGATTCCAGAGTCCAAAGCCCGAGGCCGGGTGGCGTTCTTCTTAGCACCATCGGTGGGCATTATGGTATCCGTGTTGGTCATGGGGCTCATTGGCATGTACTCGCAACAAGCCACGGGCAACTGGAACCTCGCGCTCTTGGGATCTCATGCCCCGTTTTGGGGTGTCATTGCGGCCATCGGAGTGGCTTTGGCGATCATTCACACCAATGCCATGAACCTTTATCCGTCGACCGTCGACCTATTGGTAGCACTCAACACATTCCGTAAGCCGAGCCGGTGGGAGCAGCCCGTTGCCACGCTGTTGCTGGGTATTGCGGGCACCGTACTCGCCATTTTGGGGATTCTTAACCATGTGATGGGATTTTTAAACGTAATCGGGGACGTCATCATTCCCTTCACTTTTATCATGTTAGTGGATTGGCTGTGGGTCCAACGCAAAAAAACGCCTGCCTCCGCCTTCTTCGAAAAACCCACGACCCGCCGTGGATGGTGGAATGGGCCCGCCGTGTTGGCATTTTTAGTGGGGCTCCTCCTCAGCGTAGACGGCGCCACCTGGTTACCGGGTCTTTTTAGCACAGTGCTTCCGGTGCCGGTGGTCGGCGGTATCGTTTCGGCTCTAATTTATGCGGTATGGCAGATCCCGGGGGTACGCCGACACACGGGATGAGATCGGTGGCGCCATCTTAATCGATTGGCGCGCGGCGACGGTTTGTATCCGATTCTCGGCATCCATTTTCAAGCATCCCCACCCGAAAACGATTAATGATACGTGTGGGGATTTCCTATTTCCTCCCAAGCGCGAAAGACGGATAATAAGGGCACATTGGACAAGCAGGAGGGGTGTTATGCGATCCCTGTGGGACCAAGTGCATGCGGCGGGGGATGGGGCCCTGCTATTGGAGTTTGGTCGGCGCATGGACCCTAAGATGACGCGGGCCATTCATGCCACCGCGAAGGCGATTCGGAGTGCGGCCATAGAGGGGGTGTGGGGGGTGGTCCCCGCCTACACGACCTTGTTAGTTGAGTTTGATCCACTCAGGACTTCGTCGCAGGCCGTTTTGGAACAAGTGTCTGGGATTATCGTGGTGGTGAGCGAGGAAGCACCGCGATGTTTCGTTGTGCCCAGTGCGTACGGGGGTGAATATGGGGTAGATCTAGAGGACGTGGCCAGAACCCTGGGCGTTCCCCCAGGGGCCGTGGTGGCGGCACATACTGCGCTACCGTATCAAATTTATTGTGTCGGGTTCTCCCCAGGATTTCCTCTGTGCGGAGAGCTGCCAATTTCGCTGCGGCTTTCCCGTCGCGCATCGCCACGTCCACTCATTCCGGCTGGTTCCGTTGCCATTGCAGGATCCCAAACTGGGGTCTATCCGACGGCGAGTCCAGGCGGGTGGAACCTCATCGGGCGGACGCCTCTGGTGCTCTTCCAATTGGACCGGGATCCGCCCATCGCCTATCAGCCCGGTGATTTTCTGCAGTTTCGGGCGATCGAGCCCATGGAGTTTGAAGAAATGGCCGAGGCGGTTCGAGCAGGTGTCACCGTCATCGAGGAGACCGATTATGCCTTCGATTAAGATTTTAAAACCGGGACTCTTAACATCCGTTCAAGACGCGGGACGATACGGATATGAGCACCTGGGAGTTATGGTAGGTGGGTGGATGGACGACTTCGCGGCACGATGGGCTAATCGATTAGTCGGGAATCCTTTGGGAACGGCGGTCTTGGAAATCACGTTAATGGGTCCCACTTTTGAAGCGCAGGATGCCGGATGGTTGGCATTGGCCGGGGCCGATTTAGGTGCTACCGTAAATGATGTCCCGTGGCAGCCCGGATCCACCCGGCGCCTGGACCCCGGTGACTGTGTCTCGTTTGGCCGTAAAACTTCCGGCATGCGAGGATACCTCTCCTTTGCCGGGGGTCTCGAGATTCCTGCGGTTTTGGCAAGTCAATCGACGGATTTGGTTGCGGGCTTCGGAGGATTTCAAGGTAGGGCGTTGGCTATCGGCGATGAACTCTTCTATGTGGGAAGCGAGGTAGAACCAGCCCTGGCGCCTGTCTCCACCTGCATTCTGGATTCCGTTTTACATGTTCTCCCCGGGGTACGTCACGGCTGGTTTAAATCCGGGACTTGGGAGAAATTCCTGGCCGGCAAGTTCCGGGTAGATCATCGATCCAACCGGGTGGGACTGCGCCTAACCGGCACACCGATTGTGAGTGAGCCTATCGATGGCGATCAGGTGTCGGAAGCGATCGCGATCGGATCTGTGGAAGTCACCCCGAGCGGGGAGCTTTTGGTATTGACCAAATCTCGTGGCAGTATTGGCGGGTATCCCACCCTGGCGCATGTTGTCGTCGCCGATTGGCCGATCTTAGCACAACTGGTGGTGGGACAAGTCGTCTCCTTTGTGGAAACGGATGAATCCGGTGCCGCCTGCTTACTGCGTCAGCGCGAACGCGAGTTGCAAGCGGATCTGGTAAGACCCGGCTAGATTCCCAGGTGGCCTTGGGATTCGAGACGCGGATGGACATTAAGGAGGAAATCAGATGGCGAATCGGGTCGACTTAAATTGTGATATGGGAGAGAGTTTTGGCCCGTGGGAAATGGGTGATGATGAGGCCGTGTTGCCCCATATCTCTTCAGCCAATGTGGCATGCGGATTTCACGGTGGAGATCCCAGGATTATGGCCCAAACCGTGGAACGGGCCATACAACTAGGCGTCGGTGTGGGCGCGCATCCGGGATTCCCCGATTTGGTGGGATTTGGCCGACGCAATCTGGCGGTCACACCGACCGAAGCCCGCACCGACGTGCTGTATCAAATTGGGGCATTGTCTGGGTTTTGTCGCCGGTATGGGACTTCGTTGCAGCATGTCAAGCCACACGGCCAGATGAACAATTTGGCCATGAAGGATCGGGGGCTAGCGGATGCTATTGTTGCGGGTATTCGAGATTTCGATCCGGACCTTATCGTGGTGGCTTATGGGGGAGAGCTCGTCCGGGCCGCCCAAGCCCAAAATATGCGGATCGCCTACGAAGTCTATGCCGACCGGGAATATAACTCCGATGGGACTTTAGTGTCCCGAAAACTTCCGGGATCAGTCATTACCGATCGCGAGCGGATCGTGGAGCGAGCCGTCCGCATGGTAAGGACCGGCGAAGTGGTAGCTGTCGACGGGGCCATTTTAACCGTACCGGTTCATACTCTATGCGTGCATGGCGACACTCCGGGTGCCGCGAGTCTGGTGTTGGCTCTGAGGCAAGGGCTCGCCCAAGCTCATATCGAGGTCACGCCCTTGTCGCGCATAATCGCGTAGGGGATATGCTTGACATGTTAGGGGATGAGATTTCGGTATAGGGTGGCGGCCGACTGGGAATACCAGGCAAAACAGGGGGCTCCGTCGTGAATCTCACCGTTGGAGATGTAAAAGTGTGGAACGAGTCCTTGATCGGGCTCATCAAAGAACTGGAAAACCTCTTGAACTTCAAGGAGAAGGCAAAAGACCCGGGCCTTTCTGGTATATTTTCTGAACAACTGATTACCCACCGTCAGAACTACGCGACACTACAAAGCTTGTTGGACGGTGCGCCTCGTGTCGATCGAGAGCCGACCATGCGGCGGTATCCGAGCCTCTCGGTGTCCGACGCCCCTGCATCACTGCATTTGGTTTTGGAAGGGAATGCTGGTGCACCGGGCGATCGCATACTGGCTTACTCGCATTTTCTGGCCTGCTGCCGGGGTGGTCGAGAATTTGCTTGGAATCTCTTTGACGTCTCTTATCCGCCACTTGCAGAAGTTTTGGAGCAAGCAATTTTGCAATATGCGGAGGATGCGGTGACGATGAAACAGTGGCTTCTAGATCATGGCCATTATCTCATCGAGTGGGCCAGCCCAGAACAAATTCAAGCACTGACGGCCACGTTTCGATGAGATAGGGAAAGAGGCGAGTTCCCCCGGGGCTGGGATGGGCTCGCCTCTTTACTCCGGAGCGTCGGAGACCTCTGGCCCCCGGCTATTCCAAGGGCAAAGCTTCAGCAATTTCGTGGATCGCGATGTTCTTTTGTTTGGCCTGTTTAAGGGCCCACTCGTAGATAATCGCCCCGATGATGATGGCGACTAAGGCTTGAAATGCCGGTTGAAAATAGAGGGGGGTTTTCGGGACCACCAGCACACTGCCGATGAGCCCAATGGCGATGATGATGGCCAGGATTGATGCAACCAGGACGCCCCAACCTTGCGAGATTTCCTGTTGCCAGGGGCTACTACGGAATCGAGAACCCCACCTGAGATTTAAGACCCCAATCCCGAGCAAGGCGAGGACCAGTAAAATACTGATGGACCGAAAGGTGACGCCAATTGACCACCCAATGAGTGCCGATTGGACCAACGAAAAGGTTCCGATGGCCGCACTGAGAAACAGGGCGGCGGTCGGGGTTTGCCACTTTGAAGTGCGCTTGAAACCTTGTGGCACCAAATGGTCCTCGGCCCAAGCAAACACCACCCGCGAAGTGCCCATCATTTGCGGCGCAATGGTTTTGCCGACTATGAGAGCCACCAACAGGTTAAGCCCGCTGGACAGCGCCGGGGAGCCCAAGAGTCCAACTAAACCGGGGGTGGTCGTGGTAGCGGTATCACCATGTTTGATCAAGGTCACAATGGCCCACCAGGGTGCGCTGTGGAATACCGCCATGGCGACTAGGGTAAAGAGAACGATAGCGGCCACCCAAGCCCAGAGAATGCCTTGGGGAATGGAGCGCTTGCCATTTTTAGCTTCACCGCCAAGAAACGGCGCAGCCGATATGCCTCCGTATGCGAAGATAAAGAGAGTACAGACCGAGAGGAACGCGGACAGGCTGGGAGCAGGAATGTGGCTTGGCGCGGTGACCGTAACATGCAGTTTGGCCGATGCGGCGGCAGCGAATAGACTCGGATCATGCGAAAAGCCCACACTAACCACAACGGCCGCCGCAATCAAGACCGCCACCAGTAGAATGGTGACCAGCTTCGCATAGTGCCCGATTCCGCGATAGTGGAGCCAAAATATGAGCCAGATTGCGACAGCCCCCGCAATGATGTGTCCCCAGGCGGTGACAAAAAATGTTCCCCCGGCAAGACCCGCACTCACCAAGCCGGCGGAGAGGAAGGTGCCAAAGGCAAAGGCGAGCACACCGATCGCAAACGAGAGGCTGGCCCACCACAAGAAATGCACAATAAATCCTAAACGCATACCGAGGCTCCGCGTGATCCACACATAACTGCCGCCAGCCCGAGGCATGACCTTACCGAAACGCATGAACAAGAAGACTTTGGGCAGATAGAAGAGGCCCGTAACGAACATGGCCAAGGGGACCAAATATTCGATTTGCGGATACACACTAAGACTTTGCGGGGCGACAAAATTAATTCCAGATCCATATTCTTGCGATAACGCCGAAGCCATAATCGCCACGACACCGACAACTTTGGCCAGTTGGTACTTTGGAGCTTCCGGTTTTTGGTCGATCAAGGAATTCACCTCTTTTAGAGTGGGTGGGGTGGATTGAAACCGTCAGGCTAAGGCTTAGTAGGTTAGGGGTTCTAGATCACGGTTCTGGAACTTTCGTGCAAGTTCGACACAGAGATCGATCCAAGTCCCAACCAAGGGCGATGGTTCAGCGAGTAGGGTTACGAGGCCAAAGGTGCGACTAAGCCCCCGGGACCTTGGTGAGGACGCTTCGGGACCTTCCAGGGGGATGGCTTGCCATCCCGTTAAGGGGCCGGACTCTAAACAGACTGAACGGGGAAGAATTGTGGCGCCTAAACCGGTTGCCACCATGCGTTGGATGACCTCTACGTTATCCACTTCCATCCGAATATCTGGGATGATGTGATGACTGCGAAATAAGGCATCCAAATCGGAACGGAGCACCGTGCGAGGCGTCATCAGAATCATGGGTTGACCATGTAGTTGCTGAATGTTGATGGTCTCGATGTCTTGGAACGGGTTACGAGTGGGGCACAGTACCCAGAGCGGATCGGTAAAAAGAGAAATCACCCGATAAGAGGCACGCGGCCGGGCGTCCGAGACCAGGCCGACGTCGACGCGTCCCTGGCCGACCAATTCATAAATATCGGCACTAAGGCCGGTCTCCACGTGTATCTCGGTGTTCGGAGAGCGCTCTCGAAAACCACGAATCGCCTGGGGTAAAAACATCGTCAGTGTGGTGAGGCTGGCTCCGAGGTTAAGATTTTTTCCATCCCTGCCATGGGCAAATGACCGGGTTTCCTCGAGAATGTGCCGCGCTTTATCATAGGCCCATTGCCCGAAGGGAGTCAGGTGCAAGCGGCGGCCATGATGATCAAATAAGGGCTGACCTAGCTCGCGCTCCAATGTATGGATATACCGAGACAACGCCGGCTGGGCAATGCGCAGGCGATTGGACGCCTCGGTGACCGTGCCGTATTCCACCACGGTCACGAACGCTTCCATGTGATGTAATTGCAACGGCCTTCCCCTCCTCATCTAGATCTAAATTGTTATAAGTATGGTTCGTTTTTGGGAGTTTTCAGATCTACAAATGATTGGCTATTATTTTATCAGAATGAAGCGAAGTATCACAACATTGGTTAAAAATTTTTTGGGCTGCTCGTAACTGGAAAGGGGGTGCCTCATGTCCCATCAATCGTCCCGAGGGCAGAAGGCTTTCCTGGTTCACCGCATTTCCGGTCTCCTGATCCTGGGCTATCTCTATCTCCATCTCATTCTATTAAGTGCCATCTTGTTGCCAAACGGTGCCGCCCATTTCAATGCGGTAGCCGGCATCGTGGAACAACCGATCTTTATTGTGGCCGACTTGGTGTTGTTGGGGATTATCCTCGCCCATGGGTTGAACGGCATTCGTCTCGTGGTCGCGGATTTTGGTGGGCTCATTCGCACCAGCCGTCTGGCCATCTGGCTTACCATGATCACGGCCGCAGTGCTACTAGGCGTGGGTTTTTTAGTTGTGTTGCCCGCCTTGGTGCGGTAATGCGAACAAGGGGGGACTTTTGTGGCCAGTGAGCATATGACATCCGTTTCGATACAAAACCCTGATGCACCTCGTCTTCCGATCGCCTGGAGTTGGATCTTGCAACGGTTTACCGGGATCTTGCTCCTCGTGTTTTTGGGGGGCCATCTCTGGGCGGAACATGCTATGAATACCAGCGTTCAAGTAGTGAGTGCACGGTTGCGTAGTGGGATCTATCTGGTGCTCGATACGGGGCTCTTGGTTAGCGTCGTCTATCACGGGCTGAACGGACTGTATAGAATCGTGCAAGAAACCTGGGCCGGTGCCCGGACGCGGTGGTTTTTTTACCTCATGGGTGCCTTTGGCCTATTCACGGTGGTTTGGGGTTTGGACATTCTTTGGGCATTTTTGTATCATCGGCCGTTCTTAGTCATCGGCTAGGTTTGGGGGGGACACGGTGCAGATCATCGTTGAAATTGACCGAATAAATGGCAGGCAGCGGTATCGGCTCGACACTACGGCACAGCAAACCGTGCTCGATGCACTGTTCTACATTCAAAATGAACTGGATCCCACGGTGTCGTTTCGGTGTTCTTGCCGTGTGGGGATGTGCGGATCGTGTGGGATGGTGATCAATGGCAAAGAAGGCCTCGCTTGCCGCACGTCTCTGGACAAATTGGGTCAAGAGATTACTCTCGGTCCTCTACGGCACATGCGGCGGGTTAAGGATTTGGTGGTAGACATGGAGTCGTTTTTTACGAAGTATCGAACGGTTGATCCGTACTTACAGGCGCGCCCCGAGGTGCAAGACCCGATCGTGGTTCCCATGGGTTCCTTCGTTCGTGAACAGATCGACCTCGGGCTGGAGTGCATCAGTTGCGGTCTTTGTCTGTCGGCCTGTGACGTGGTAGGTTCAGTTCCCGAGTTCTTGGGGCCCGCCGCATTAAATCGGGCGTATAACCTTATTGCAGATGTCCGGGATAAGGGACACGATAGGCGACTCGCTCAGATTAGCCGGGATCGGTCTGGGGTGTGGCAATGTCATACCCACATGAGCTGCGTCGAGGTGTGCCCCAAAAATATCGCGCCCACACGGGCCATTGCCAGCCTTAAAAGAACACTGATCGCAAAACGGCTCGGTCGTCAAAAAGCCCGTAAAGTGCCTCAGCAACAGATTATCGTCAAGGAGACTTGGTAGGATGCAGAAGGAATCCGTGGACGTTTTAATACTGGGAAGCGGTGGGGCCGGGCTTTTTGCCGCGATCCATGCTTATGACCTTAATCCATCGCTCAAAATTTTGGTTGTGACCAAAGGACTTATGGGGAAGAGCGGCTGTACTCGGATGGTGCAAGGCGGTTTTAACGTGGTGCTCGATCCCGCCGATTCGATCGAACGGCACTTTTCCGACACCTTAAAGGGTGGGCGGTACATTAACGACCAAGAATTGGCTTGGGCATTGGTTGCGGACGCGCCTGCCACCATTAACGAACTGGAGACTCAAGTCGGCTGCTTTTTTGATCGACGGGAAGACGGCACCATTCACCAAAAGGCGTTTGCTGGCCAAAGCTTCGACCGGACCGTGCATCGGGGCGATTTAACCGGCATTGAAATTATGGAGCGCTTGCGTGACCAAGTGTTAGCCCGCGGTATTTTGGTGCTGGAAGAGCATCGTGCGGTCGAATTGATGGGCGATGGGACCCGGGTGACAGGGGCATTGGTGATGGATCTACGTCGGGGTACCTTTACGGGAATTTCGTCCCGGGCGACGCTCTTAGCCACAGGCGGTGGGCCCACCATGTATAAAATTGCGGCACCGTCCCTAGAAAAATCTGAGGACGGGCTGGCGCTGGCGTATCGTGCAGGGGCCCTGATGCGGGACATGGAAATGGTGCAGTTTCATCCCACCGGCCTCTTGGCCGGAGCAGGACGGGTGACTGGGAGTGTTTTGGAGGAGGGACTGCGGGGGGCCGGCGGATATCTCTTTAATGCCACGGGCGAGCGCTACATGGCTCGCTACGATAAGAATCGGATGGAACGTGCCACACGCGACGTGGTGGCCCGTGCGGGCTACATGGAAATCATGGCGGGACGCCACGGCCCCCAAGGAGGAGTATTCATTGATGTCAGCCATCTGGGTCGAGCTTTTGTGCGCAAAACCTTTCCCGGTATGGTACAGCGCGTCCAGGACGTAGGTTTTGACTTGACGACCGGACCCGTAGAGGTCTCACCTACGGCCCATTTTCACATGGGCGGAGTTGGCATCGACGCCTGGGGCCATTCGAGCCTCTCGGGCCTCTATGTGGCCGGAGAAGACGCCGGCGGTGTCCACGGTGCCAATCGCCTCGGCGGCAATGGTGTGGCGGAATCCACCATTTATGGGCGTCGCGTCGGCGACGCCTTGGGGCGAGAAGCCATGGATCATCCCCTAGTGACCACGAGTGATGCCGACTGGGAAGCGCGCGCCCGCCATCACGCCCGATTTTGGATGCGAAATAGAGGGCTGAATCCCGCGCATTTACTCACCGAACTCCGGAGTCTAATGTGGGACCGTTGCGGATTGGTGCGCCGTCAATCGGATCTGGTCGCTTGCCAGGATGCGTTACATGACCTGGCATCACGAGTCGAAGAGGTGGCCGTAGGCGGCGACTTGGAGTATAACCTCCGATGGAGCGATGCTCTCAATGTAGAAAGTCTGATTACGGTCTCCCAAATGGTTGTCCAAAGCGCGTTAGTGCGGACCGAAAGTCGTGGCAGTCACTACCGTGAGGACTATCCCGAAGAAGACAATCGGCACTGGTTAAAAACCGTCTACCTCCAAAAGGATCCGGGGGAGGGACCACCCATAACGATGACCCAAGACATTACTTTTTCTCGACAAATACCCGAACCATTGAAGGAGGCGGTCAAAGGTGACCAGTTCATGGCCCCACGATAGATATGAAAAATTAGCGGATGCTGTGGCCGCGTTGTACGTTAAAGCACTAAAGGACATGCCCCCCGACGTGCGACGAGCCATTGACAATGCGGTGCAACGCGAAACGGTGTCGGTCGGCAAAACCATTTTGGGTACTATCCAAAAAAATATCGGTGATGCCGATCGAGAAAATTTGCTGATCTGCCAAGATACGGGGACCCCGGTCTACTTCGTCCAAGTCGGTGAGTACGCAGAGGCCAATCCGGTCGCGATCGAACGGGCCATTCGCCAGGGTACCGAGCGGGCGACCACGAGCCACCCGCTTCGATCCAACGTGGTTTCGCCGATTACTCGCCAAAACAACCAGACCAATACCGGATACAGGGTGCCGGTCATTCACTGGGAATTTGCCGAAGGCCGGGATGATGTCGAGATTATGGTCGTGCCTAAGGGCTCAGGGTCCGAAAACATGACGTATTTTCGCATGTTATTGCCGTCTGATGGGGTGCAGGGCATTAAACGCTTTGTGCTGGAAAGTGTGGTGGGATCCGGCGGCAATCCGTGCCCGCCGGTCATCGTGGGGGTGGGCATTGGCGGCAGTTCCGATCTTTGTATGCTTTTAGCCAAGAAGGCGATTGTTCGTCCCTGTGGGGGTAAAAACCCCGATCCGGAAGTGGCCCAGCTAGAAGATGAACTGTTACAGGGGATCAATGCAAGTGGCCTGGGTCCCATGGGACTCGGTGGAGTCAACACGGCTCTGGCGGTCCATGTTGAGCATGCGGCCACCCACATTTCGCAAAACCCCGTAGCCGTTAACATCCAATGTTGGGCGGCCCGGCGCGGCCGCCTTACGGTGGGCGCCGATGGCAATTTTATGGTCGGATTTTGAAAGGAGCGAGACGATGGCAACGTACCAGGTGACCACTCCGTTAAGCGAGGACATCATCATGGCCTTACACGTGGGAGATATCGTGACCATTACGGGTCACATCTTTGGGTTAAGGGATGCGACCTTGATTCGTATGTTTGATCAGAAAGTGGACATCCCCCCGGATCTAACCGGCGCGATCTGCCTCCATACGGCACCAGGGGTCCGCCTAGAGGGCGATCGCTACGTGAAAGTCTCGATTGGAACCACCACCAGCACGCGCATGAACCGATTTACAGAGGGACTAATGCATCAGGGAGTCAAGGCGATTACGGGTAAAGGAGGTCTTTTAGAA
>JAKAAL010000053.1:0-1949 GCA_021802375.1 Bacillota bacterium
CGAACGGGAGCTAGACAGGGATTCGGATATTGTGTTGGAATATACTAAAGTGTCGATCTGGATTGAAGCCAGGCGGCGCTTTATCGCCATCACCAGTTCAGGATTGGTAACGCCTTCCACATGGGCCACTACCACCATGGTTTGGGACAACTGGCCAATCTTCACGGGATCGAAATGTAAATTAGGACTCTTAATGCGACGTCGAATCAAATTCATTTGGGTCAGAATCACTTCATTAAAAGCTTCTTGGGGGCCTTTAATGGCACGTTCAGTCATCGGAGTGGGAATCGCCCGGGCAGGGTAGTTTACGGTATCGAGCACCAGTACTTCGGGACAGCCTTGAATAAACACAATGGTGTTGCCACCCATCAAGTCGATGATTAACTTGGACCATTTGGTCTCTACGGTGGCATGTCCCACGGATACCACGGAGTCGTGGATGATTTGGTGAGCGATCAAGGGATTTAGCTGTAAACTCGTGGTTCCTTTAAAACTTTGCATCAAGGTAACAGTGTCTTGATCAATCATTTCATTGCTCGCCAAACCATCAACAAAGGTCAAGAGTGCAGGCACTTGTTGGCGTTGTCCGATAAAGAAGCGGCGGATAATGATATCCGGTGATTGTCCTACAGTGCTTTTAAGACGGTCATAAGCCGCCTCGATGTTCCCCGAAAACTCATCTAAGGTTTTTGCGGGTGTTGAGGAGTTCCCTGATGCCCAGTCTAGACCTAGGGCTTCAAGCCGTTTGGAAAAAGTTTGGGTTTCGGTAACTAAGTCTTTAAGTAGGCCTAAGTCAAAACCAGTTAGGTGCTCTAATGTTTCTTCAGATGTCTTCAGTGTCTCCACTAGTTTCATTGCCTGACTTTTTGGTGGTTGATCCGGGTGGCTGGGAATGGTTGACCTTTTCGCGTTAAATTTTGCCTTATGTCGGGAAAAGGGCCACATAGCAACAAACCTCCTTTCGCTGAGTCGGATGTGGTTGCAATGCCAACCTTTGCGCGTGTCTTGTATCTTGGTACAATGTGGCCAAATATCTGGACCGTTATGCGTCGGAAGGAAAGGACCCATGGATATAGCCGAAGCGATGGCGGTGGCAGAACGGGGAACCTTGGAAAAGGTTTATTACGTCATCGGTCAAGAGCCGTACTGGGCTTGGCAATGGATTTTCAAAGTGCGCGATCGCCTGTTGGGCGACCGTGCTGCTCGGGACGGGTATCTCGCTGTGGACGAATCTTCTGTTGCCTGGCCCGATGTTAAGGGATTTTTACAAACTCCTAGCCTTTTCTCTCAGGGACGAGTGGTGTTGGTGCGGGATACTGCAGCCTGGAAGACCAAGGAAAGCGATGTTTTGGCTTGGTTGCCCCATGCCCTCGACGCCACCTGCCTAATTATTTGGGATAAAAAATCGATGCCGGGACTGGTTAAAGGTTTGGGCAGTACCCGGATCATTGAGTTAAGGCCATTGAAACCCGCGGTGTTTATGAGATTTGTGGAATCTAACGCGAAAAAGCGCCGGTTGCAATTGAAATCGGGGGCAGCGGAGACATTGGTTCAGATGGTAGATGCCAACGAATACCAGGTCGAACAAGAACTCGATAAAATGGCGCTTTATGATGTAGGTACCCCATGGAACGAAGCGCTTGTTCGTGATTTTGTGGCACCGTTGGGCAGAACGGCCTTTTGGAAGCTGACCGACTCGGTAGTCCGTCGACAGAAGCGGGACAGCCTGCAGATATTACAAGAGTTGCTTATCCAGGGGAATGAGCCTCTTCCTATATTAATCACTGTTGCGCGGCAACTGATTCAGGTGGGGCATGTATTGGAGGCCCAGCGCCAGAGGATATCGGCCACAGCTTTTGCCCAGCAGGAGGGATTAAAAGATTTCGTCGCCAGTCGATTGTACCAATCGGCCAAAGGATGGACTCTGGAACAAGTGAGTGAAGGAATTC
>JAKAAL010000053.1:1959-12029 GCA_021802375.1 Bacillota bacterium
CACAATATATCGATCGTGCCATCAAAATTGGTCGTGGTGATCCGGAAGTCTGGCTCACCTTATGGCTGGCGTTAATGTAGCGGGGGATTTGGGGATAAAAAAAGCCCCAAACGAGGTTGGGGTTTTTATCAAATATGGTTAACCAACCTTGGCCTTGTTGAAGCGAATAGCCAATCGCGATTTCCTGCGGTTGGCGGTGTTGCGATGGATGGAGCCTTTTTGCGCAGCACGATCCAGCCGAGCATAGCAAAATTTTAATGCGCTTGCAGCAGAATCCATGTCCTCGTGCTTCAAAGCGTCTTCGAAACGACGAATTGCCGTGCGTACCATAGTTTTGCGAATTTTATTGCGCAAGGTTCGTGTTTCTGTTTGACGAATACGTTTTTTGGCAGACTTAATATTAGCCACTCAGATACCCCCTATTACGGGATTATAACATGGGACAATCATAGGGTAAAGAGGAGGTGACACGGGGGACGTGGTATTACTTATTGCGATTTTGGCTGATGGCCACAGTGTGCTATGTGATTGCTGCCGAGGTTCCGGGATTTTCTGCTTCCCTGCTCGCGTGCCATTTTTTTATCTGTTTTTTTAACGATGGCGATCTCATTCCTTGAGTTTTGGCTGGGTACCCGGGCTTCTCTGAAGTTGCCGGGACCGGTAGCCTGGGTAATGGCCGCGATATTGCTGTGGGTTGCGGGACACGTCCTGCCCGGAATACAGGTAAAGGTTTGGGACGTTGTCCTGGCAGGCGGATTGCTTTGGGTTGCAGGCTTTGTGTTTTTTCGGATTTGGGGATAAATACCATATGAGGTCTAAAACAAAATTTTTCCCATACTATGGAAATATACCTAAACTAGAGGGTGATTACGGTGCGTGGCAGGCGGGGATGGCATCGACCGCGAATCGTATGGTTTTTTGGCCGGCGGCCTCGATTTCATCGCCGTCGTCGTATTCCGTTGGCGGGGGCCCCGAAGCGGCCGTCTCGACGTCGCTGGCCACGACCTCGGCGGATTCCCTGGACAACTGTCACACTTTACGGAGCGGCATTGGCTGCGGCGTTGATTGTGCTTTGGCGAGTTCCTTCTAAGAACGCGGGTCCGGCAATACCGGTGCTGGGCCATATCGGATCAGAGGGCAGGCACTCGTGGCTCCAGAATAATCTCAGCATATTGCAGCAAAGTCCGGCATCGCTTCGCGACTGGGTCAATCAGGGCGTCCCCTTAATGGGGTTGGTGATGCATCCCAAACCTTTTTCCTGGCACTGGAGATCACTAGTCATGACGGGTTTGACGGATATCTCGGGAGTTCGGCTTAACAGTCTCAATGCTTTAATGGCGGTGGAAATTCCTGCGCTGAACGCCATACCTGCGGTGGCGGAACCCTCACATCCTAAACCGCTGCCGACGCCTACGGGGCAAGACGCGGTAATGGCAGGACTGCCGGGAGACGGGTCACGAGTATGGGCGCAACTAGGCCACAGCCCCTCGGTCGGTATCTATCAAACCCACAGCCGGGAATCGTTTTGGTCAGAATTAACTTCTGGAGCGCCCATGGCCGATTCCACGGCGTGGTCCAAAACGATCGTCCAAGTGGGATGGTGGCTGAGTCAGGATTTGAGCCAATTAGGTGTGAGTGTCGTACAGTCACGAGTGGATAACATGAAGGATGGACTTTTGGCCAGCTACAACACCTCATACTACACGGCTAAGCAACTGTTGCGATGGTATCCCTCGGTTAAGGTTCTGATTGACCTGCATCGGGGCCAAGCTGGTGGTAGCGAGACTACGGGAATTGTCCATGGAATCAAAATGGCACGCATTCTTATTGTGGTAGGCACTAATAAACTGTTGCCAGATCCCTATTGGCACCAAAATTTAGCGTTCGCGATGCGATTGGCTAAAGAGTTGGGGGTTGTTGCTCCCGGTATTCTACGGGGCAATGGCATCGACATGGTGCCATACCGTTATAATCAGCAATTAATGCCCAATGACTTGCTAATTGAAATCGGAGGGCCCGATAACACGTTGGCGCAAGAGCGTTATGCCGCGCACGATTTGGCAGAGGCGCTGGCGCAAATCATACCAAGCCACCATCGGCAATAACTGGGATCAAACTGTTATAATTTAAAAATCTGAGGCGGGTTGCTTACCCTCGTCAGGAGCATCATAACCACGCGATTAAGCCAAACCGAAAGGAAGGCGCCAAACACATGGTCAGTTTACTAGCAATTTATCAGACTCCGTCTGACCCCGAGCAATTCCTGGCCCACTATACGGCGGTACATGCACCATTAGCCCAAGCAATGCCCGGACTTCAAGGTTTGTCTTGGGGCAAAGTGGAGAGCTTAGGCGGGAAGCAGGATGTTTTTTTGGTGGCAACCATGAATTTTGCCGATCGGAAAACTCTGGATCGGGCGTTGGTTTCCCCCGAAGGACGGGATGCCGGCAGAGATCTGAACGGGTTCGCCAAAGGGATTGTAGAACTAAAGGTGGTGGAGTGGCAGTCATGAGTGAACCGGTATTGTTGCTAGACCCTGGGACCGGTCCGGTGCGTATCTTGCGTCTAAATCGGCCGGCGGTATTAAATGCGCTGAATAGTGAACTCATGGAGGCCATTGTGGCGCATTTGGAAATGTTGGATAAAGATAATGCGGTCTCGGTGGTGATCATCACCGGACAGGGCAGAGCTTTTGCTGCTGGAGCAGATATTTCCGAACTTAAAGGACAAAACGCGGTGACTATGCTGACATCACCGCAAATTAATCGTTGGGAAAATATACGGAAATTTTCCAAACCGCTAATTGCTGCCGTTAAAGGATACGCGCTGGGAGGCGGAATGGAATTGGTCATGGCTTGCGACATGGTTATTGCGGCCGAGGGAACCCGTTTTGGTCAACCCGAAATCAAAATAGGGGTAATGCCGGGAGCGGGAGGAACCCAACGGCTCACCAAGGCCATCGGCAAGGTGCGGGCGATGGAAATGGTGCTAACGGGCAAGACCATGACCGCCGACGAAGCTTATGCCTATGGCTTAATTAATCGTGTGGTCCCGGGGGATTCATTAGAACAAGCTGCTCTGGAACTGGCGGAGGAGATTGCTGCCTTACCTCAGGTTGCGGTACGGTTGGCTAAAGAATCGGTACTCACCGCAATGGATACCCCTTTGGAAGAGGGCTTGAAACACGAACGGAGGCTGTTTAGCTTGCTTTTTGCCACCGAAGATCAACAGGAAGGCATGGCTGCGTTTTTGGAAAAACGGGCGCCGCAATTTCGCGGTCGTTAGGATTGAATGCGTTCCGGGTAGCTATAAACGCTGAGTTCACGGCTACGAACAAAGCCAACGGTGGTGATGCCGAGCATAGTGGCCAGTTCAATACCGAGGGACGTCGGTGCCGCATTGGAAATTACTATGCCAATGCCCATGCGGGCTACTTTGATCAATACTTCGCTTGAGAGGCGGCCGGAAAAGACCACGATCAGCGAACGGATATCTTCCTGCTGGATCAGGCTCCAGCCGTACACCTTATCCAACGCGTTGTGGCGGCCCACGTCCATGCGTGCTACCCGGAGCGCCCCGTCCTGACTGCCCAATCCAGCCGCGTGCAGCCCTCCCGAATGCTGTTGCTGTGTAACCTGGTTGAGCTGGGAAAATAAGGTGGTCACTGTGGCTGGAGACAGGTGGGGAGTCAGGGCCCCGTTGATCGGCGCTAAGTCTTGATCATTGGCGAAGTACAACAAAGGACGTCCTCGACCGCAGCAGCCAGATAATGTGGGTCGGGCAAAGTGCAACAGCCGTTCCTCGTTGGCATTAGGAATCCTGACCCACACCTGCTGATCGTCTTCATGATATTGGAAGATGGTAATCTGACTGCGTTGGGCAATGATGCCTTCCATGGCTAAGAAGCCACAGATTAATTCTTCGATGTCGTTCGGGGTAGCAATTATTGTGGCGATTTCGCGCCCGTTTACCCAAAGTGTGATGGGTGCTTCGCGGACGACTTCTGCGGGTTCCTGGGACCAGAAGCCGTCGTGGAACCGGTATCGGGTTTGAGAAATCACTTCCACCATGTCATCGCCCCGCTTTCCCAAACAAGCGCATAAGGCCTGTGCCGAAGATTTCCGCAGTTTTGTGACTAGTATATCATCATTTTTATCAGTAAATCTTGGTGCTTACCGCGGGGACACTGCTGTCGGGACAACCCACGTGCAAAATTCAATAAGATCACGGGATAAAGAATCGTGGCAATCCTGTCGCGATCAGAACAATGGCGAAGATATTGGCAAGGCTTAGGCAGCCCACGGGAAGTCTAATGCGAGTTTGCTTCCCCACCACTACAATTCTACAACCAATTTCGCCGCGGCTCTGCGATCAATCGTCTGACAAAATCTCATCGTACTGATGGGCCTGTAAGGCGCGGCTATACTGACGGGCAATTTCTCGATTGATTTCACCGCGGTGTCTGCCCTCGGCTTCTAGTCCAAACACATACGTTGGGAAACCCGTCCGCCCAATTTTTTCGTGGATTGCTGTCGACCGATCCGGAGAAAAGACTTCCCCCGGTTGCCCAACGGCGATATGGCCTATGGGAATCCAAGACTCCGTTGGTAGGGTGGTGTTAATGTGCACAATCCCCCCCAACGCTACCGTGGACCCTTCCCCCAAGAATGCACCGTTAAAAACCATAGCTCCCGTTGCGATAAAGCAACTGGGACCAATCTTGCAGCCACTTAAGTATGCGTGCGGTCCAACCAAGGTGCCGTCACCTACGGAAAGCGAGAATCGCCCGGAGGCTCTCAAAACGGCCTGCTCCATGATAACGCAGTCCGATCCTATTTTCAGTTCGGCCCGACCCTCTGCAGTTAATACAGCTCCATACAAAATTCGAGACCCAGGACCCACCACGACCTTGCCTGACACTACGGCATTCGGTGCGATCCACGCGGTGGGGTCAATTTGTGGCACAGAGTCCCGATGTTTGATACGCATGGCAATCGTTTCCTTCCTGTGTAAAGTTTCCGGTTTGCGATTCCCAAAAATCCGCACAAAAGCTACGATCCTTTTTTACCGAATGCATCCAGTGAACCTACGATTGATTTAA
The DNA here is from genome assembly GCA_021802375.1 of Bacillota bacterium. The sequence continues at coordinate 7,061 of JAKAAL010000053.1, forward strand.
AAAGGGATTTTCCAGTAATGCAGGAGATATTCGCTATGCATTCCCGATCTCCTGCTGCAAGTGATCAATACCAATGGGGCGCAGCAGCAACCCATGCCAAACCAACGTATTCTCCACAGCCAGCAACGGTAGAGATGGCCACGGTGAGTTCTGGAAGATTTTGGGATGGCGTCAAAGTGATCACCCTTTTAAGCTAGCCCCGAAGTGAGGACTGCGCAGAGATTTGTGTTCAAGGCGTCAAGAGATTGCTCGCATTACCCGGCTGTTCCAGATCAATCTCTAGCAGTTGACTGAGTTTGTGCCGACCCGTGTCGGTCAGTTGCACGGTCCGCTTGGCATAAGCGCGGTCCACCCAACCGTGATCGCCCAGAAGCTTGAATAACGCGGCTCCCAGCGCCCCGGCCAGGTGCGGTTGATTTTCACTCCAGTCACGGCAGGGATAGGCGAATGCTCGGCGAGTGCGGCGGGCCATTTCCACGGAGATCCCCATGTCTTCGAAGCCATGGATTCCGGCTTCGGTGATGTCATAAGCTTGGCCCTGATCCAGCAGCCATTGCTTCACCAGGAAAGCTTGAGTCAGGCAAACGCCAACGTAGCCAGCCAGGTGGTCATAGCAAATGCGAGCAAACCTTAGGGACGCCAGCTCCTCAGAGGTTCGCAGGGACCTGACCGTTGCCGGTGGTGCGATGCGGGCCAATGTTTCCAAAGCCTGCCCGACCTCCGCGTTTTTCAATCGATAGTATCGGTACCGACCTTCCGAGGCGACTTCCAGAAGCCCGCCTTCTTCCAGTTTTGATAAATGGGCGCTGGCAGCTGGCCGCGACACGTGAGCGATCCACGCTAACTCACTGGCAGGCCGGGATCGCCCATCCAGTAACGCCACTAACATGGCTGCACGTGCAGGATCGCCAATTAGTTTTCCGATCGTGAGAATATCCGGATACGCATCCATAGTTCCATCGTACATGAATCGTTACCATCGTACAATGCCCTGGAAGGAGCATTTTTTAAAGCGGGCAGAGTTCACACCCTAAGGTTCCTTCGAATCCATCGCAGGAAAAGAGGCGGTGTTGGTTGAAGCGTAACGCTTTTATTTTTGGGGTGGTTGCGACGACGGCGCTGATGGGATCATCCTTTGCCATCGGAAAAATCGGGTTGATTTATGTCTCGCCGTTATTACTGGTCGGGGTACGTTTCGTTTTGGCCGGGATCTTGATGGTCATCGCGGTCCTTACGGCCAGGAGACCCCATCCTCGAGGAATCACGGATTGGCTGCGTCTCGTGGCCGTTGGCTTGTTCCAAACGACGGGCGTGATGGGATGTATCTTTCTTAGTCTCCGCACCATTAGTGCGGGGGAATCCTCTATTCTCACGTTCGTGAATCCTCTGTTGGTCGTGGTCTTCGCAACCGTATTTCTCGGAACCCGTTATCAGAAAACGCAGTGGTTTGGTGTTCTGATCGGATTTCTGGGCGTGGCGCTGTCCTTAGGGTTTGACCTCCGGATCCAAGTGGGCACGGGCATTGCTCTGGCCGGTGCCGCATCCTGGGCGGTGGCTACCTTGTTGATTCACCGTTGGCGTGATCATTTCGACGTATGGGTGCTGACGGCCTACCAGATGTTATTCGGGGGCGTGTTGCTCTTGGGTGCCAGCGCCCTCTGGGAAAAACCCCAGTTCACCATGAATGCGACAGTGTTCTTCGTCATCGTCTGGCTTGCGATCATGGGGTCCATCGTTCAGTTTGCGATATGGTTTTGGCTTTTGCAACAAGGCGACCCGGGGAAGATCAGCGCTTTTCTGTTTTTGGCCCCGTTCTTTGGCGTACTTTTCGGGTGGTTCCTCTTGCGAGAACCAATTACTGCACAGGTGGTGTGGGGAGGCCTCTGTATTTTCGTCGGGATCTTTTTGGTCAATTGGGTCGCCGTCAAGCAGAAGTCTGTTTCGGACACCAGACGAACAAAAAGCGTTTCTGAGTGAAAGCCTTCAATGTCCTATCCCGTGTTGGCGTGCAATCGCTTTACGAAAGGAGTAGAAAGATGTCGTTATTCTATGAAGATTTCACAGTCGGTCAGGTTTTTGCAGGCGGAGGGCGAACGATTCCAGAAGCCGAAATGATTCAATTTGCGCACATTTACGACCCCCAAAACATGCATCTGGATCGCTTACATGCCGAGGAGGGCCCGTTTCACGGGCTCATCGCGTCAGGCTTTCATACGATATGTTTGGCTTGGTGGCTCTTTCTTCAGTTGGGTCTGGTGCACGACTCAATGTGGGTCGGAATTGGCATCGATGCGTTGCGCTGGCATCGTCCCGTGCGACCTGGTGATACCGTATCTCTTCAGGTCAAAATCGTCGACAAGTCCCCGTCATCGGCTCCAGATCGTGGTCGCGTGACATTCTCCCATACGCTGACCAACCAGAACGGTGAGGTGGTGATGACGTATCACAGTTTGAACTTGATTTACTGTAAAGTGGCTCCCTAACTGTACGTCTGGTAAATTCTTAAATTGAGACCCCTATTCAAGGGGTCTCTGAAGTGTGAATGGTTGTTGTTCCGTGTGGAAGACCCGCATGTCAAAACTCTCAATCCGGGGGATGCCAGGACCGGTGGCGCCAAATTTAAAAAAATTCAGGTTTGGACCGATGCCTCCTAATGCTACCTCCCTCTTCGCCAACTGGGTTACCATCTAAGAGTGACCTCCACGGACAATAGTTTGGCAGTGTGATTGTCGGGATCGTAGTTAATACCAGTGCTCCCCCATACTCCAAACGACTTCTTTTAGCGGTGCAGCACGGGACAAAAAAACCGTGTCTCAAATCCGCGCTGGGCCTCATTGGCTGATCGCGGAAATGGATCATATGCACTAGTGAGTCGTCCGAGGACCGACCGCGCTGCAATGCCGGGGGACAACATGTAGGGGTGCGTCTATGGCGAGTGCCCCGGAGACCTCGGCGGAGTCGTAGAGCAAGGCAGAAAACGAAACGAGACGGAACTTGGGAGAAGCTCCGGAGGCGCGCAGCACACGTACCCGGCCACCCGATAGGTGAAGAGCCGAAGGGATCCAGTCTAATGACTGGCGAAAGGCATCGGGTCGCACGTTCTAACCCATCGCTCGGACGGGTTGTCAAATTGGACGAGCATTGGATGAGCGTACGAGGGAGGCTCCAGCCCATTGCGCTATTGCGTGAGATTCCGTCTACTCAAAACTTGTTCTCAAATTCGATGGTTTTCAAGATATTTACATGCAGAAGCTGGATTATAGCCTCAACTATCGGTGTTTAAATACAGCGCCATCGATTGTAATCCTAATCGGCCGGGTCCGGTGAATCGATTGAGCATAAAAGAGGAAGAAGCAAAGAGTCCCGCGGACACATTAATGGGCACGGTGCTCATTTTAACCGACGGATCCTTGTAGCACCAGCGGCTGGGTTCCACATCCAATTGCTCGCCGTGCCCCAAAACCACTTCAATGAGATTGCCGTGCGCGTGAACCCACACGATGCCGGATTGACGAGATCCGTGAAAGGTATCAACGAAGAATCCATTGCCTCCAAATAGCAGGTTGGCGACGCCTTTGACGCGTGTAAATCCATATTCCAGCGTATTTGTTGCCGCCAGAAATTGATGCTCACGAACCTCCAGGGTTTGGCCTGCGGCCATTGGTATGCCCACAATTTCTCCTGGTACGCTGCGTCCCAATGCTAAACGTCCTTGCCCATGCGCCTTGGCCAAGATAACCGGCATATTCCCAATCATCCGCTTGAGGGCACCCTTGGGAATGGATCCGGATACGACCACTTGAGGATCTCGATACATCAGCACATAATGCTCGAAAAAGAGTTCAAATGAGTCATCCATCTCCCATTCCACCACCGGAGCCAATCCACCGCGGATGCGAAAAGGTATTTGGTGAGTACTCTGTACGGCTTGGTCTTGCGACATTTCTCGAAATTCCATCGTAAACCCCCCCTTTGCTAGAGTGTAGAGGGTTTTTGCGTATATTGCGAGGAATAGGAGGTTGAAGGCACCTGTATCACGCTCAAATGGCCGTTAAGCCGATGCTCATTTCGAACTATAACCGACTTGAGTTTCGCACCCCGGCAACACAGGGTTTTTTCGCCGGCGGTGATGCCGCGAACACTTGCTAGCCCTCACGTTCTCGCCCCTTTCCACTGTGGCGGTTTAAGCGGTCTTATCGAGGGCTTGTAATTGATGACCTAAGAATGACTCCTCAAACAGGGCCCACAGTCGTTCGGCGAGATTTTTTTCTACCCGTTCGGCGGCCATGCTCTCAAATAGGGCGCCTAACGGGGCGTACGCATGCACCCGTCGGCAGTAAGCGAGAAAGGTGTAGAGGATGCAGCAGGTCGTAACGTGGGCAATTTGGGCATCGAAATCGCGGGATTGGCATGGGCCCAACCGGAGCAGCTGCTTCATTTCTTTGAAAAACACCTCCATCGTCCAGCGTGTGGTGTAGATCTCCATCATGGCCACGCAGGACAGCGACGTGTCCGTGGACAAAAACACGCGCCACTGTTTTGGATACGGGAAGCGACACCCATACCATTGGACATCCCCGATATCTTCGTAGTGCACCCCGACATCATAATGCGTGGACGTCCTCCCCAGCCCTCAAGGGCGGGGCTTCCACCCAAAGATTAAACCCCACGCTCAGGCATCGAGCCTTCGCGTGGCGGCACCACTGACCCCAGGAATAAATTCCGGGGTCTGCCGTAAACGGTGCCTTTTCGATCATAATAGCGGGTGTTGAGTTTGCGGCAACGCTGGGGTTGCCGGCTTTTTTCAGGATCGCGAGGAGGGCCTAGGCGTTCACCTTGTTCCCTTGGTATCGATCCTGTCTCTTGTCATTGCGCACCCCACACACCACGTGGAGGGCGCCGTCTTTGATCTGCCGGATCGCCGGGATGAACCCCTTGCTGCCGAACCCGCTATCGGCCAGCACATAGT
>JAKAAL010000054.1 GCA_021802375.1 Bacillota bacterium
TCGTTCCCAGCGTAAATGGTTAAAAGGAGGGCTGTCAGACCGCTCATATACTTGGCCGATCGCAGCTTAGTCATCGTCTCCCCAAATTCATCGGGCGTCCAGAGGGTGGAGTCCCTCGGACGCTGGGCCAGCGCTTCCGCGAAGGCTTCCGGAGAGAACGCATCAGGAATACGGCTCCCGGCAATCGCCGCGCTGGCAATGTCGGCTGCCAGGCTAATGGCAGTGGATTTTCGGGACCGTGTGCTATCGCCCACGACGAGCGCGTAGAGATTGGTCGGGAGGCCGTTGGGGTACGGCGTTAAGGACGCCCGTACATTGGGTGTGGCTAGTGCCAACAGAACGAGCGCCGCGACTTCATGGTAGGCGTGGGATGCGTCGGTTCTTTCGGCGGCATAGTTCAGATAGTCCCGCACAAAGTGACCCGCCGGAAACGGCGTCTCGAAGGCATCACTCATGCCCCCATCCCCCTTTCCACGATCTGTCGCGCGGCTTCGAGGGAGCATCCTAGCTCTTTGGCCTTGGAGCGGATCCACTGGTCCTTGGTCTTCCATTCAGCCAGTGCGGGTTTGTCCGACTCGGGGGGATGCTGTTCGAGGGCCCATGCAACAATCCGGCGGATTTCAGTGACATCCTTTGGCGGCTTACAACGGGCTTCGTTCCATGCCTCGAGAATCGCGACGATGTACTCGGGGGCCTCGCCTTTGCTGGCCATATGCGCTGCCAGTTGGACGATGGTCGGATGCCGGCCGCCATGGCTGACGGGCGTCCGAGCAATCGCCACCCAGTCCTTGGGGGCCGCATTGGCACCTGCTAAAGTGCGCACCCACGCGGGACACGGGGCTAAAGGCGTAGAGCCCGACCACGGGTCACGACCTGACTGCCACGCATAGGTGTAGCCCGTATGATGAACGCTTGGCGGCAGCACCATCTGTCGGCCGTCGGCGAGGATCTCGAGGCCCTCGTGTTCGCCGTCTCCGGAGATTTTGACGGACCGCAGTCCTTCTTCGTAAGCATAGATGAGACGACGGCCACCGCCTGTTTGGTATTCCCATGTGGGCGGTAGGTCGCCCTGGGCGTGCTTGTTTAGCAGGAACTCACCGCCTTCCCCATCGATGTCGATTCCGATGAGCCACGACGGACGCCCCGTAAGCACACCGATATTCGCCCGTAGCGCCAAGGGAGAATTCAACCACGTCTCCAACTCATCAGGTGTTGGAATGCCGCGACCTTGCCAGCCCGAAAGATGCGTCCCGGTCTGCAAGTTGACCGGGACCTTTCCGGGGGACGGGCACTGATGTTTGACGCCACAGAGCGGAATGACCGCCCAGTGTAGGTCAGCATAGCTGGAAGCTGTCTCCAAAGCGCTCATAGCAACGCCTCTCGGAGTAGCTGCTGGACAGTGGGCGGAAAGACGTCCCGCCATCCTTGCTCGAGCAACTCAAAATAGGCCAACCGAGTTGTGAAGGGCAACTCCAATAGTTCTTGGATCCGGGCTTCTTGTTCATCAAGGATTTGCTGGCGGCCGTCGCTGTAAGCCTGAAGAAAACGGGCTGCGTGGTTACGCCTGGCGGTGGAAAATGGTACAATGGACGCAGAATCACTCATAAACGGACCTCCTTCCGGTGTGACCGGGGAATTGACCCTCGCGGGGCGGCGGGGGTTTTCTTTATTGGGCGATTTGGCTGGGCGGTGTAGGGATCTCCGCCATCAGGTCAATCGTTTCATCCACCTCGAGGGCGGCCGCCAGCTTGACCAATTGGCTGGGATACGGAAGGAGTCGGCCCGACTCAAACAAGCCTATCTGCGACGGATGCACCTGGGCGCGTCGTGCTAATTCGGCCTTGCTCCAGCCTCGATCCAAGCGGAGGCGCGTAATTTGTTTCATGAGGACACTCCTTTCGCGCAAAACAAAAACGACCGACCCCGCGCTTAATGCGCTGGTCAGCCGCTGCTTATCGGCTAGCTGTTCCGATGGGAAGATGCGATGTCGGCGCTTGCTCATCAAGTCGCCCGATCAACGACGCATCTTTATATAGGGTATAGACAGACTTTCCCAAACCCATTGTAACCGAGGAGAATTATCATCGTCAAGTCGAAAGCCATGTATTCGGTTCGCAGAAATCGGAGTAGTCCGCGAAAAGCCAAAGTCCCGGCTTGCCCAATCCACGCGCGTAGGCATTAAATTGACGAATCGATTGCCCCAAGTCAGAAAACCCTTCGGTTTGCGGATCATAGAGAGGGGCACCGATACCGAGATTATCTTCCCAATGGATGCTGTCGGATTCCCAAAGCGTTTCATAAAATGCTCGCTTCTTACGATGCCATTGTGCGGCTTTGTAGGGAATAGCCGTGCGCGTTGCCTCCAGTTTTTTCAAAAACGAGAGGCGCGGGGATTCGGGCCAGTCTGCCAGAGGCCGCGCGCCGGGGCCTTTTTTCTTATCACCATTCCAGTCGAGAAGGAATCGGCAGCGTGTCCAGTCGAGAAATTCCCGGCCGTGAATACCGAAGGTATCCTGCGCGGTAAGATGCGCTCCCCGAAGCAACGCGACTTGGCGATCTTTCAGAGCGCGACCAATCCACGTCTGGTTGAGTTCATCGTCCGTTTGCACGGCCGCCAGCCGAAAGAGCGGGGCCGCATCATCGGGGTCAAGGAGCCGCAACGCTTGCGGGGTGAACGGGCCCTCTAGGGGCTGATGATGCGATTTGGACGGTAGTGTGGCCTCATCGAGATAGTGACCTCGAGCGTGCTCATCATAACGGAGGAGCTCAATGAGCCCCGCCAACAAGAAGCCGTTCAGCGTGAGCCCCAGCCAATCTTCAAGACGGTGCATTTCCTGTGTGGCAAATGTGCTATTCAGGGCATGGCCCTCCTTCCACTTTGATAAACCGAATCTCCTGCGACACCGTGACAGGTTCCACGTGGATGCGCCGCGTGGCGCCCCATGGATCATCCGAATGAGTGGATGCTTGCGTCAGAATGGCCTTGGTTTCCGCGCCGGTCAGCTGCCGGTGTGCGATCAGGGTCGTGGCCAGCACCTCCACCAACGACCCAAACGTCGTCAGGCGCGCCTGCGTGCGCACCAGCAACCACTGCAGATAGGCGTTGGTTTCCTCAGGGCTTCCCGTGATAAAAGAGGCCATTGACACCACTACGGCGCGGTCAGACTGTGCGCCCTCGTGGTTATAGCGGCGCGGTACCGGCGTTCGGCTTCGGGGCCCGCGAGACTACCCATGATGTGCGCCTCGATACGGGCACGCATGGCGGGCGTGACGCGCGCCTCGGGGTTGAAGTGGTGTGCCTGCGCGTACCGACAGTGGCCCAACGTGTCGCTGGTGGGCACAATGGACACCTCCCGCAGCACGAGGTCTTCCAGATAGGCAATGACCGCGTGGCCGGCTTCATGATAGGCCGTGGCGATGATGGATTTGGTCGGCTTAGGCATCGTCTCGCTTAGTCTCCTTTCTTACCCGGCGCGGCCGGATACTTTTGGGGGCAGCACCGCCTCGTGCTGGCCTGGCTCATACGTCTAATTCCGGTGCATCAATGAACGTGCGCAAATCGGTGGTGCTTACCCGCCACCGCCCGTGGAGGTGCTGGCCCGTTAGGAGCCCGCCCCGTAGCCAGCGCGTCACCGTGGCGGCCGTCACACCGCAAAGAGCAGCGACCTCCTGGGGTGTCAGGAGGCGTTCGGGGCCAAGATCGGGGAATGTTGCCCCGGGGCTTCCACCTGCGCGTAGGTGTACGCCCCCTGGTAAAAATTTTCGCGCTTCAACACCCGTTGGACCTGCGCCGCATGGAAGGGCTTGTTCTGGGCCGTGGTATAGCCGGCCGCGTTCAATACTTGGGCAAGCTGGCGCAGGGACCAGTCGGGATGATCGGCGTGCAGCTGGAAGATGGTTTGGACTGTCTCCGCCTTCTCGGGGTCGACCGTGAGGCCTTTTTGCCCACGCTGGGCGCGGTAACCCATCGGGGCCGCGCCGCCGGCATAGCCGCCGGTCTTCGCCTTGGCAATGCGGCCGCCGCCCATGCGCTCGGCAATCCGGGACTTTTCAAACTGGGCAAACGCACCGATCACTTGCCGGAAGAGGACGTTCGCGGGGTCCTGGCCGCGAAAGGGCTCCGCGACGCTGATGATTTCCACGTTGTGCTTTAGGAGCTCCTTCTCGATCCATAGCTGCGCCATCAAGTCCCGGGCGACGCGGTCCATCTTGGCCACAAGCACCCCGATGAAGGGGTGTTGCTCGGCGTCGGTCAGCAAGCTTTGGAGGCCGTCGCGATTCAACGTGGCACCGCTGATGCCATCATCTTCATACCAGGCCACGATGGTGGCGCTGTTCTGCTTGGCCCACTCTTCGATGCTGTTGCGTTGGGCCTCGATGCCGAATTTATCTTCCCCGGCTTGATTGGCGGTGCTGACTCGCAAATACGCGGCGACGTCGGCCATAATCCCCCATCCCTTCTATGTCTGGCGTAACGATGATTCAAATTATCGTTACGGTAACAGTGTAACACATAAAAATAGACATTAAAAACGTTTTGCGTGGGATTGACCGTGATAGGTGTAAGTGTAAGAATAGGTGTATATAAAGGGGGGGGTTAGAGTTGGAATTCACTTTGCGCGGTCGCACCTATACGACTACGGCAGAGTCTGTTGAAGAGGCCATGGCCAGCGTGGAGCCGCAGGGGCCCGCGAAGTATCGGGTGGAAGTTGGCGGGCGGTCGTTCCCGATTAAGCAAGTCCTTGCGACCATGACGGGACTTGCCTCCATTGCGTTTACCACACAGGACGCTTATCGCGTACTAGCGCGGCTGGGCTTCGCGGTCACGAGCGACGAGGAGAAGCCGGATAAGAAGCTGGACTTTACCGCGTTGGCAGAACTCAAGGAACTGGTCAGCCCCTACCGCCAGATGGTCGGTGCGTATCAGAAACAGCGGGACCAACAGCTACAGGATATGTACGCACTAACGGTCTATGTGGCCGACGCCCCACAACCGCATAACTCCCCATTTGGGAAGCGCATCCAGGGGACGGTGCCTCTTTCGAAGGAGGCAGCGGACTTCTTTAAATCTCAAAACTGGGGACGTGTCCCAACGCCGCGGACCCAGTGGGAGACAGTCGAGGAGTGGGAGAACTCCAACTAGCCTTTTTGTGAGGAGGCATAATTATGGCCGACATTAAAATCGACACGGACTTTGCAGTGATTGCCATCACCAGCAAGAAAGACAACCAGACCCGCGACGGCTTGCTCGAGCACGCGCTCCATATGTTGCTGGCCGAGTATCGGGAGCGGTACGGCAAAGACGCCACGCAATATGTCCTCACCCAGCTGGAGGGGCATCACGGCCGATAGCGGAGACTCACGCCGTCTGCGGCAGGGCTTCCCAAGTTGGGATCCCCCGGCCCGTGGTCGTTGAACGAATATCCTAGGCGTTCCTACAGAAACCCCAAAATGGTCCCAAACAACGGTTAATGGGTAAAACGGTCGCCAAGCCGGCCCCAGACACAGGATTAGTCGGACCGAATTCATGGATGCGTGTTTGGGTGCACCGCGGCGCTCCCCACCCAGTTCCAGCGGGACGGGGGGACGAGGTACCACATCGTCATGAGGGCAACGATATCTACGCCGTACGGCACATCGATGAGGCCCCAACGGTTGACCACGGCCAACGCGAACGGAACGCCGATCGTCAAGGTCGCACGCCCGGCCCACACCGAGCGCTTCCGGAGGGCGAGGTCCTCCCATTCCCAGATGCCCACCAGCAATCCGGCGAGCAGGACGCCATAGATGACAACCTGGGACCACGACGTGTGGACTACATGATGCATGGGATACGCTCCTTTTGGTGACCCGATCAGGGCGACGCAATACTGGGCATTTAGGCATTTTTCCGCCGCCGTGGTCAAACTGTGCGGAGTCCTCTCGCGACGGGTTCAACATTGGGACCCTCATCCCCATCAGGTCTCGGGTCGTGCGCCCCGACGCTGCCGCTCATCCCGAGCCCTGACACCGCACCCGACGGCAACCCGCGCCCCGTGGTTCCTCGTTGCGGGGGATTAGACCTCCACCGTAAACTCCTCAAGCAATGCCGCCACACAGTCGGGGTCCAGCCCCCCCTGTGCCTGCCCTTGCATGTGGTGCAGGACATCCCGATGCCGTTGTCCCGCCATCGTCTGCCGTGCATACATGTCGGCCGTGGCAAAGATGCGGGCGGCTCGTGCAATCGCCGCACCCGATTTTCCGCCGGGGAATCCGGATCCATCCCAACGCTCATGATGGTCTAGGATCCCCGCCACGACGGCCTCCGGGAGTTCTAAACGGTCCAACAGGCGCACGCTGAGCTCGGGATGTCGCTCATAGAGCGGGTGATCGGCCTGACCGGCGGCCTCATGGATGTCCGAGATACCGACGGCCGACAACCCCAAATCCGCGAGCCGACACACGTAGGCGAGGTGTTGACGCTCATCCTGCGTCCATCCCAACGATTCTGCTAGACGGTCTGCCATCCAATGACGCACATCGGCTAAGGCGGGAGCCCGCGAATCCACCAGCTCCTGGGCCAGCATGCTTTCTAACAGCACGGCAAATCGGCGCAATTCGTCCGCCATCCCGGTCTTGGCCTGCTGATCCGGCAACTGCTCGGCCGCGGTCAAAACGGCATTCAGGGCGCTCCACTCCGCCCATAACCCGACGCGTCCGTATAACGCTTGCGCTCGGTCGAACAAGCGGACAGCCAGCCGTCCATCGTCGAAGCTCAGGGCCATATGACCGAGTACTTCAGCCAATCGGGCTAGCTCCTCGGGTTCAAAGCTCATCAACGTATCCCACATCTGCGCAAAGGCCCGCGCGCCCCACACCGCCATCTCGTCCACCCGGTGGTCCACGATCGCGATACGCGCGAGGCCGTTGATCGCATGGATGGTACTCTCCGTGGGCAGTGTTAATGCCTGGAGAAAGGACGCCCGGGCATCGGAAATGCGATTGGTCTCCAGCAGACAGATGCCCAAGTTGGTTTGGAGCGCGTAACCATACCGTGGAATCTGCTCGGTCCCGAGATGTTCCAGCGCGTCTGTCAATGTATCAACCGCGAGTCGGTAGAGGCCATTATCGATTTGCAAGGCGGCCAAATTGATCCGTAGGGCGCTGTTGATGGGCTCGGACGGTTTGTGTGTCTGGACCACCTGATACGCCTGTCGCAACGCCTGGTCGCGATCTCCGAGCCGCGCCAACGCCATGGCGCTCCGCATGTCGATCGCCGCACGAGTCGCTGCCGAAGCGTCTGATGGGAGCGCGGCTAAGGCCTGCTGAAAGTGTCCCACCGCGTCGCCGGGGCGACCACGCTGGGCAGCCATCCGACCGAGCCCATCCTGGATCTCTGCCACAACCGTCCGATCAACACCACGTTCCAGGGCGTCACTCCAATAATCATGTGCCGCCTCGAAATACCCACGATGGTAAAAGTGATAGCCCAGGGCGGCCAGGGCACTCGCGCTAGGCATGGTCGACGGGCACAGAAAACCGAATCCGAGTCCCTCCCTGCTCCGGGGTGGAATCGACTGAGGTGGTGCCGCCGACGAGGGTCAACCGCTCCTTCATCGTGCCTAGCCCATAATGCCCGGGCCGCGGTGCCTGGGGATCGAATCCGGTGCCATCGTCAACCACCTCGCAGTGGACCGTGCCCGCTTCGTGTGTCAGCCGGACCAGGATATAATTGGCCTGCGCATGCCGCGCGGCATTCGTCACCGCTTCTTGGATGGCTCGATACAACATCATCCCGGTTTCCGGACTCAACAGTGCCCCGGCATTCACCTCATCGACGACCGTAATGGGCATGCTCCAATCCTCTTCCAAGCGATGGGTAAGCGCCGCCAAGGCTGCCGTTAAACCGACCGCATCGATTGCGACCGGTTGCAAGTCATAGATCAACTGCCGGATCTCGATGACAGCCTGTCCCATGCGTCGACGAATCCGCAGGATTTCACCCTCCACCATGTGGGAGTCGACCTCCAGCATGCGACTGAGGACATCCAGCCGCATGCTCGTATTGGCCAACACTTGCACGGGCCCATCATGGAGATCGCGTGCAAATCGCCGACGTTCCTCTTCCATCATCCAAATTGACCGAGCTGACACATCCATCATGCGTACCTCCCGCCAAGCGTCGAATCGTTTTCGTTGTCCCGACCTCGTCGTTTTTCCTGACGCCCCATCTTAAAAATCCCAGATATAGACGGCCCGGTCATGAATCACCTTGGCCAGACTACCGGTCGCCGACCGATGCGTTTGCCCGGCTGCACTGCCGGGATTGGATTGCGCACTAATTGGGTGCCCCGGAGTGCCGGACGTGACCACGTTCGCATGTGTTGGCGCGGACACGGTCAAGAGCATGGCTGCAACGAACAGTGAAATGCCCCAGCGCTTCATCATTGGTTGTCACCTCCTTTCCATGTTTTGGGGGGCCATGACGCGCTGAAGCGCGGCGACGTGAGCGTATACCGCTCGCCTCCGACGGCGGCCATCACCCCCGGAAACGCTGTTTCCGCCGCCACTTCACCGTCCGCATCCAGCACCTCGACACTGGTCTCGGTGCCCTGCGGGTCGCCGAGTTGCCAAGCTTCGATCCGATGCTGGGCGGTGAGAAAGCCTCCGACGACCTCACCTTGAACAATCACGGCATCTGCTACGATGCGTGAAGTGTGAATGGAATCCAAGGTCATCGTCCCAACCCCATCAATTTCGCTGTGATTGACGGCATTCAATCGCACCGGCATGGAATGCCGGCCGACCGGGATCTCCTCCACGACCTCATCCAAGTCCATCATCTCCAGTTCCGAGCGCAGCGCCCACAACGACGCCCGCACCATACTGTCGGATAAATCCTCATCCATCTGCTGTCGGATTTGTCGGATGGCCCACCCCAGGGTATCGTGCCAGCGAACCATGGGCCATGCCAAAGCCGATTCGAGCATACCCAGAGACTCCACAACATCGGCAAATTTCGTCGGGATGAGGCGGGCAATGACCGCCCCCAAATCTCGGGCTTCGGGTCCCAGTTGGCGCTCGAGATCCTTAATGGTCAATTCCAAATCGTAGAGACCATCGATGAGTCGCGTGATATGACGACGCCCGTACTGGTGGGCATAGCGACCGATACCCACGGTAATCTTGGCTTGATCGGTCATGCCGCGCACATCCACGGCTCCACCAGTAGCCACCTGGGCCCCCCGCACATCACCGGCAACCACCAGATTACCGGTGATAACCACATGCCGGTCCACGATATTGCCGCGGACCGTTAAGTCGCCGATGACCACGAGCGCTTCGGGATCTGGAGCAATGTTGTCCATCTCGTGTTGCGACACCACGTCGATAACCTGGGACTCATACACGACATACCCCTTAGCGTTCGCGACCAAATAGGCCCCCCGATTCATGAGGGCGACACCCGGACCCAAACGAACCTCTCGCCCGGGCGCGATCACGGGGGCCAGGCATTCTTCGCCGGTCACGGTTACCCCGGGTTGAGGCAGGGCCGGTCGGCGCCGACCAATGATGGTTCCGGGCTCCACGAACCACAGCCCTACCGCATCATCGGGCCGCAGCAGTTCCACACTTCCAGCGCCAGGAATGGGGGCCGTGCCACGGGCAATCACCAACGTGCCCGATTCCCCGCGGTCCAGAAACGCTTGTATCTGGTCCGACGCGATGACGCCCACGCTCACCCCACTCCGGGTTAACTCGGTGCGGACCTGCGCGAGAGTGATACGCATCGGTTCAATGGGGTAAACATCCAGCGCAATCACCAGCCGGGGCGCCGGGGTTGTCGGTCGCACGATCCGTCGTTCGCCGGGCTTATAGGTCACGGTGAGGACCGCTTCCATGCCGTCGGGGGACACGGTGATCGCCGTAGCGGCCTGGGGTGCGAGAACGGGCAGGCGCATCTGGATGTGGTCCGTTTCCTCCACCACTCGGGTTCCCGTAACCACATTGCCGTTGATAGTTACCACGACATTGTCCCCGCCCGGGACAGCAATTACCGCATAGCGGCCATCCGCCCCCTTGGGATTGGTCACTTGGATCTTGGATGCCGGGTCCACCCAGATCAGCCCATCACGCGAGTCCACTGGACGCAGCCCAGAACGGGTGTCGCTCTCGTCCTGCGTCATGAGTGCCGAGGCGGTCGTGGGCGTCGCCTCCCGCGGCGCCGTGCTATCCATCGGGGCGTCGCCTCGACGTTTAAACCAGCGGGCCACGATTGGCATTCCCCGGCTCTAAAGCTGGACGTCCTGCGTCGCACACCGTAGTGCCACGCGCCGCCGCACGCGATCGGTGCAACGCTGCACCACGCAACACCTGTTCCAGGGTCTCTAACAACACAGGTTTCGCCAGGAGCCAATCGACCCCTGCCGCGCGCGACTTGGCAAACAGAGCGGCGTCATCCAGCACGCTAATGAGGGCCACGCGGGTTGCGGGCCAGGCTTCCCGAATCTTGGCCGCTAACACATCGCCGGACATGCCCGGCATTTGGAAATCGGTCAATACCAGGTCGACCGACTGCGCTTCCAGCCACAATAGGGCCTCGCGGGCCGATCCCACCGCCCCCAACACCCGCCCGCCCGCATGCTCCACAAGCAGTGACAACACGATCCGCGTCTCCGGTGTGTCATCCACAATGAGTGTATCGACCATATCTACCCTCCATAATTGCCCTCATTGTTATCAGGCGTGCTCCCAACGTTGCCCTGCTAGGGGCCGCTGGGCCTGCCCAACGCGGGCACGAAGGTCGACCATCAGTTCCAATGCCTCCCATGATGCCGGTCGCCCGGGGATCGCCACCGCGTCCGAGATCGGCTCGTCTTGCGGCCGGCCCAGGAGATATCCCTGCATCAGGCGAACCCCGCAATCGCGCAAACGCCAGAACTCCTCGGGGGTTTCCACCCCTTCGGCCACGACACCAATATTGAGTGACTGAGCCATATTCACGATGTTGCAGACCACCGTGTGGTGCATCGGATCGCCAGAGATGCCGGATACGATAACGCGGTCCAGCTTTAGGATGTCCGGGCGTAACTTCAACAAGGCGCCGGGTCCCATAAAACCCGCCCCATAGTCATCTAAGGCGATGGCAAACCCGGCCGCGCGCCACCGAGCCGCTTGAGCCAATAACGAGGGATTGTCGATAATCGATTGGCGCTCTGAGATTTCCAACACGATCCGAGCCGGGGGGATATGGGCCTGTCCGGGCGCGAGCGGCAGGTCCGGTGATAAACAATCTACATTGATGAAGAGGCGCTGATGGGAGGGAAGATGTTCCAGACGCGATACAGCTAGTCTTCGTGCATTGGCCTCAAGCATCGTCTGATGACCCAATCGGATAGCACTCTGAAATAGCACATCGGGCGACTCCCATGGGGTGCCACGCGGTCCGCGCAAGAGCGCTTCATGGGCCACCACCTGGCCGGTCTCGCCGTCGACAATCGGTTGCAACACACTCCTCAGTTTTTGACCCATGCCGTTTTCTCCACCCGGGGACGCGGCGTCGCGGTGCCCGTTGGCAGAAGCCACCCCCTTTCATGCCGACATGCATTCCTGATTACGTTGGAAAGAAGCGTCGTCCGCCGTCTGTGCCCGGACAAAGCGCTCCCTCATGCTCGATGGTCAACACCCCACCACCCGAACGGTCAAGCGAACGCCCACGTCACCCGCTCCTACAGACCCCCCGCTGGCCCAAGCCGGGAGACCACACACGCACCCGGTGAAAATCTCGGACAAATGCAAACGGCGACCCTGACGGGTCGCCGTTACGCACATAGTATCTACGCGAAAGTGGCAACCCGGCGATCCTAGACATTCCTGTCCGTAGACCCGTGGCTTTGCGTCCCAATGTTTCCATTGGTTTGCCAAGAGCACTTACTTCTTTTGTTCAACGTTAAATTACATATTTCGACAAGAATCGTCAAACATTACAAATAAAGCGGTATAAAAAACGGGATTTGTGTCCAGCTTTCCAATCGGACATGGTTGAA
>JAKAAL010000055.1 GCA_021802375.1 Bacillota bacterium
CAAAGTTCCCCGTCCGATTTTTGAGCGGATGGTAGGTCGTGATGTGTTGCTCCAAGAGGCGGCCCAAAAGATTGTGGAAATGCGCTACGTGGAAGCCCTAAAAGAAGCGGCGATTGAACCCGTAGCAGAACCCCTCATTAATATTGTGACCTTGGTGGATGGGTCTCCGTTAGAATTTGCGATTGAAGTGGAATCTAAGCCAGAAATTCTCTTGGGTGATTACACGGACCTCATTACGGGCCCTCTGGAGATTCGAGAGGTTACCGACGAAGATATCGAAGCCGAACTGACGACTTTAGCTCGAGGCCAGGCTCAGATTGTACCGGCCGATGAAGAGCCGGTGGCAATGGGTAACCATATTACCGTGAAACTTCGAGGATATTTAGAAGGAGACGAATCGGACGAGCCCTTTGTCGACGATGATGCCTATGCGATTGAAGTGGGAAGTGGCTCGGTGGTAGAAGGTCTAGAACCCCAACTACTCGGTCTCACGGTGGGACAACCGCAATCCATTCGCCTGACCTATCCAGAAGAGCACCCAGACGTTTCTCTAGCCGGCAAAGATGTGCGCTTTGAAATCGAAGTCACGGAGAACCGTCGCGCTGAGGTGCCACCGATTGATGACGATCTGGCTAAGGCTCTCGGCTTGGAGACTTTGCAGGAATTACGAGATCGTGTGGCGAATACCGTTAAGAGCCGAATTGAGAGCCAAGCCAAGAGTGATCGGTTGGCCGAAATTCTGGGTAAACTGAAAGAGCGCGTGACGTTAGAGTTGCCGGCCGCTCTCATTGCGGATGCCGTTCACAATCTTCTCCACGAACTCCAAAACTCACTGGCGCGGATGGGGGCAACATTGGACGAGTACCTTGAAAGCCGCCAGATACAACTGCCGGAACTTCAAGCAGAGTTGCGTCCTCAGGCCGAAGAGCGCGTCAAAGAACAATTGCTACTGGAAGCGGTAGCCAAGGAGAAGAATCTTACAGTAACCGACGATGAGGTCATCGAATCTATTCGCCCGCTGGCCGAGATGTATCAGCAACCAGTAACGAAACTCATCCAGCTGTTCAAGGAGCGCGGTGAATTTAGCGCGTTGCGGGACAATATGGTGTTGTCCAAAGCCAGCGATTATCTGGCTGGGGTGAAGCCTGAGACGGCTAACCCAGCGTAAGCTCTACGGGGAGGAAAAACATGAGTTATTTAGTGCCAATGGTAGTGGAGCAGACTAACCGCGGCGAACGGTCCTATGACATATACTCACGGCTACTCAAAGAGCGAATTATCTTTTTGGGGAGTGCCATTGATGATGATGTGGCCAACTTGGTGGTTGCACAGTTGCTGTTCTTAGAAAGCGACGATCCGGAACGGGACATTCACGTGTATGTGAATTCACCGGGAGGTTCAGTTAGCGCCGGGCTTGGGATTTACGACACGATGCAATACATTAAGCCTGCGGTCTCGACGATTTGCGTCGGGATGGCAGCCAGTATGGGCGCGCTACTGCTAGCCGGAGGCGCTCCGGGCAAGCGGTTTGCCTTGCCGAATGCTCGGGTGATGATTCATGAGCCATGGATTAACAACTTAGGTGGTAAAACCACTGATGTTGAAATTCAAATGAAGGAGCTCTTGAGAAGCCGGGAAGCGTTGGCTAAAATATTGGGACACCACACCAATCATTCGGTGGAGCAAATTTTAGAAGAAACTCAACGTGATTACTGGATGACTGCCGAAGAGGCCCGTGCATATCATTTAATTGATGAAGTGGTGGCGCCACGGACACGCGAGGCAGGAGATAAGGATGTATCGGTCGATAAGACCTCGCACGATTAGCGCGAGGTCGGTAATCCATCTCTATGCACGCAGTGGCCGGATAAGGGGGGGCTCGTATGTTCAAGTTCACTGATGAAAAAGGACAACTCAAATGCTCGTTTTGTGGCAAATACCAAGACCAGGTCAAACGTCTTATTGCTGGTCCCGGAGGCGTCTATATTTGTGATGAGTGCGTTGAACTCTGCTCCGAAATCATTGAAGAAGAGCTCTCCGACGACGTCGAATTTGAACTGAAAGATATTCCAAAGCCCCAAGAAATCCGGTCGATTCTCGACCAGTACGTCATAGGCCAGGATCGGGCCAAGAAAACGCTATCTGTGGCCGTCTATAATCACTACAAGCGGATTAACCTGGGCAATAAGGTGGATGACGTCGAGTTGCAAAAATCCAACATCTTGATGTTGGGACCCACCGGGTCGGGCAAGACGCTCTTGGCCCAGACACTGGCCAAAATCTTGAACGTTCCTTTCGCCATCGCGGATGCCACGTCCTTGACTGAGGCGGGGTACGTGGGTGAAGATGTGGAAAACATTCTCCTCAAATTGATCCAAGCTGCGGATTATGATGTAGAGAAGGCCGAAAAGGGTATTGTGTACATTGACGAGGTGGATAAGATTGCTCGGAAATCGGAAAACCCATCGATTACCCGGGATGTATCCGGTGAAGGCGTTCAGCAAGCCTTATTGAAGATTCTCGAAGGGACCGTGGCCTCGGTGCCTCCGCAAGGCGGACGCAAGCACCCGCACCAGGAGTTCATTCAGATCGACACCACCAATATCCTCTTTATTGTAGGCGGAGCCTTTGATGGCATTGACAAGCTCATTAAGCGACGCATAGGTCGTAAGGGACTCGGCTTTAACGCGGAAATTCAGTCCCGCTCCGATGGTAATATTGGAGACGTGTTGGCTAAAATCATGCCGGAAGACCTGCTGAAATTTGGGTTGATTCCTGAGTTTGTAGGACGCTTGCCGGTCACCGTCACCTTAGACGCTTTGGATGAACCGGCGCTGGTGCAAATTTTGACAGAGCCGCGCAATGCCTTGGTCAAGCAATATCAAAAGATGCTCTTAATGGACAATGTGGAGCTCGAGTTTAAAGATGAAGCAGTCAAGGCAGTGGCCCGCGAGGCCATGCGTCGGAACACCGGGGCACGGGCACTACGAGCCATTATTGAGGACATCATGTTGGAAGTGATGTACGACATGCCGAGTCGTAGCGACATCGCCAAATGTGTGGTGACGCGTGAAGTGGTCGAAAACCATGAGGAACCACTATTGGTCACGACACAAGATCGGAGCAAACCTCGGAGCAAGAAGCAAAAAGAAGAGACCGCTTAAGTTCACGCCTCGCCTAGTGTGTACAAAGCCAGAAAGCCCCCTGAGAGTACGGGGGCTTCTGGCTTTTATGCCTAAACCTTGGAGATCCTGGGCATACTTTGGGTAAGTGCCCCGTGTCCATGATTTGGTCATCAAAAGGTGGACGTGTTTGGGGACACTACGTGGGCGAGCCTCAACCGATCTGACGAAATCACGGTTCGCGGAAAGGAGGGTCGCGATGAACTTTGCAAACATCGCCACCTTCATACAATTTTTCTTTGCGATAGTGATTGGTCTCTATTTCTGGAACCTCTTAAAATCTCAACAAGGCAACAAGGTGGCCGTCGAACGCGAGTCGAAGAAAGAGATTGAGAAACTACGACGATTGCGCGCTATCCATCTTACTGAGCCATTGTCTGAAAAAACCCGGCCCAGCCGCTTTGATGAAATCATTGGACAGGCGGATGGGGTGCGTGCTTTAAAAGCCGCCTTGTGCGGCCCTAATCCGCAGCATGTTATTGTCTACGGCCCTCCCGGAGTGGGCAAGACAGCAGCGGCGCGGTTGGTGCTGGACGTGGCCAAGGCCAATACTTGGAGCCCCTTTCTACCCGATGCCAAGTTCATGGAACTGGATGCTACTACCGCGCGGTTTGACGAGCGCGGGATTGCGGATCCCTTGATTGGTTCGGTGCACGACCCGATTTACCAAGGGGCAGGTCCGCTTGGCATGGCAGGAGTGCCACAGCCCAAGCCCGGTGCGGTCACTAAGGCCCATGGAGGAATCCTCTTTATTGACGAAATTGGCGAACTGCACCCGATTCAAATGAATAAGTTACTGAAGGTGTTGGAAGACCGGAAAGTCTTTTTAGAGTCGGCCTATTATAACGCCGAAGACAACAATATTCCGGTCCACATCCAGGACATCTTCGAAAATGGGTTACCGGCGGACTTCCGCCTAGTGGGGGCGACCACGCGCCAGCCCCACGAGATTCCCCCAGCGATTCGCTCGCGGTGCGTGGAAATCTATTTCCGCGGCTTGTTGCCGGACGAAGTGCACACAATTGCCGCCAATGCCGTCAAGCGCATCGGGGCGGAAATTGAACGCGGGGCTCTAGATGTCATCAAACGGTATGCGACCAATGGTCGTGAGGCGGTGAACATGATCCAAATTGCGGCCGGATTGGGTTTAACGGAGAATCGTCACGTCGTGACTCAGGCTGACGTGGAGTGGGTGGTTCAAAGCGGTCACTATAACCCAAGGCCGGAAAAAAAGGTTGCATCGGAGCCCTTGGTGGGAATGGTCAATGGCCTCGCGGTATATGGGCCCAATATGGGGACCGTGCTTGAAGTCGAGGCGGTGGCTCATCCGGTGGAAGGTGGACGAGGACGCCTTTTTATCACCGGAGTGGTGGATGAAGAAGAGATGGGTGGAGGCAATCGAACCATACGACGGAAATCGATGGCTCGAAGTTCCGTGGAAAACGTCTTGACCGTGCTCCATAGCCAGATGGGACTCGATACCACGCAATATGAGTTACATGTCAATTTCCCTGGGGGAGTGCCGCTGGATGGACCTTCGGCGGGAGTGGCCATCGCCACCGCGGTCTTTTCGGCTATTACGCAAAAACCGTGTGATAACCGCTTGGCCATGACTGGGGAATTATCGATTCATGGGCTTGTGAAACCGGTAGGAGGGGTCGTCGCCAAAGTCGAGGCAGCCATACAAGCTGGCTGCACCCGGGTCCTCATTCCCAAGGACAACTGGCAAGAGATGTTTAAGACATTGGAGGTCGAAGTGATTACGGTGGAGTCGCTCAAAGACGCCTTGAGCTTGGCGACTCAGATTGCAGACGAGGCTCATGGTCCGACGCTGGTGCCGCAAGTCGATTTGCTGACCGCCACGGCAAGTCCGGCGCCGCTACCTCAGGGTCAAGTTTAGGACAGGAACGATCCGGTGGAGCCCGGCTTTGCGCTGCCGGGCTCCGGTAGCCGGGGATACCCGCGAATGATACAATAAGACACTAACGCACTAATCGCTAGGGGGTTGCTTATGCCTCGGACAGAAATGCCTTTACTCCCCTTAAGGGGAGTGCTTGTGTTTCCCTTTATGGTAGTCCCACTGGAAGTGGGCCGTGAAAAAAGCTTAAAAGCACTGGAACAGGCCATGTTGGACAGTCGGGAATTGATCTTCGTGGCGCAGCGCGACAGCCGCATGGATTCTCCGGGGATCGACGATCTCTATGAAGTCGGAGTCGTGGGTGAGGTCAAGCAACTTCTCAAGATGCCCAGCGGGGGATCCAAGGTCGTCGTGGAAGGCCGCAGCCGTGCCACCGTGCATCGGATTGAGGACGCCGGAGAATATTTCACGGCCGAGGTCGAAGAGGTGCCGGAAGAAAGTGACGTCACCGACGAGATAGAGGCCCTGATGCACACTGTAGTGGATCAGTTTGAAGTCTACATAAAGAACACCAAGAAGATGCCCGGGGAGGCCTCCCTTAGCATGAACGTGGAAGACCCCGGGCGTCTGGCGGACACCATCATTAGTTACTTAGACGTACGGACCCATGAAAAAGAAGAAGTGCTGGAGACGTTTGAGGTCGAGGGTCGGCTCACTAAGGTATCCGATATATTGGCACGTCAAATGGAACTGTTGGAGATCGAGAAGCGGATAAATTTTCGGGTGCGCAAACAGATGGAACGCACCCAAAAAGAGTACTACTTGCGAGAACAATTAAAGGCGATTCAACGAGAACTGGGCGAGCGCGATGAGCAGGCCTCGGAGATTGAGGAGCTGAGAGAACGCCTCAACAACACCGAAAATCTGTTGCCTGAGGTGTCCGAAAAAATTGAGCGAGAAATCGATCGCCTGGCTAAAATGTCCGGAATGGCGGCCGAGGCCGTGGTAGTGCGGACTTATGTGGATTGGCTTCTGAGTTTGCCCTGGGGCACTGAGACTGAGGAACGGAATGAGGTGGAAGAAGCCGAAAAAATTCTCGACCAAGACCACTACGGGCTCAAAAAGGTCAAGGACCGCATTTTAGAATATTTGGCGGTGCGGCAACTGGCGCCACACTTAAAGGGCCCTATTCTTTGTCTGGTCGGACCACCTGGGGTGGGGAAAACCTCGCTCGCCCGCTCCATTGCCCGCGCAACGGGCCGTAATTTTGTCCGCGTCTCCCTGGGCGGCGTGCGCGATGAAGCGGAAATTCGGGGCCACCGGCGCACCTATGTTGGAGCCATGCCGGGGCGCGTCATTCAAGGCATAAAACAGGCCCAGTCTAAAAACCCGCTATTCTTACTGGATGAAGTCGACAAAATGGCCATGGATTTTCGCGGGGATCCCTCTGCCGCTCTTTTGGAGGTGCTGGATCCTGAGCAAAACAATAAGTTCTCCGACCATTACATTGAGATTCCGTTCGATTTGAGCCGGGTTATGTTTATCACCACCGCCAACGTGTTACATACCATTCCTCGGCCCTTACTCGATCGCATGGAGACCATTGTCATTCCCGGATACACCGAAGAAGAAAAACTTCATATCGCCACCGAATATTTGTGGCCCAAACAACTGGCCGCCCATGGTCTCGAAGGTAAGCCCGTTGAACTGAGCGAGGCGGCGTTGCGCGGCGTGATCCGCCATTATACTCGGGAAGCCGGGGTGCGCCAGCTCGAACGTGAGCTCGGCACTGTCTGCCGCAAGGTTGCGCGCGAGATTGTCAAGGGTCATCAAGGCCGGGTGCGGGTCACGGTGGGTAACCTCACCAAATATTTAGGAACTCACAAGGTTCATCACCAGATTGCGGAATCCGAGAGTCAAGCGGGTTTGGTGACGGGACTTGCCGTCACTGAAACCGGAGGTGACGTGATGCCGATCGAAGTGACCACCATGTCGGGGAAAGGGCAATTAACCCTGACCGGTCAACTGGGTGACGTGATGCAAGAGTCGGCGCGAGCCGCTTTCAGCTATATTCGCGCCAAAGCGGAGTCCTTGGGAGTCGAAACGGCGTTTCACGAAAAATGGGATCTTCACGTGCACGTCCCCGAAGGGGCCATCCCCAAAGATGGACCTTCGGCAGGCATTGCCATGGCGACCGCCATGGTTTCGGCACTCACGGGAGCCGAGGTGAAGCCGAGCCTCGCGATGACAGGAGAGATTACCTTACGGGGACGGGTGTTGCCGGTGGGAGGCATTAAGGAAAAAACCTTGGCTGCACACCGCGTGGGGATTCGGGAACTGATTCTCCCTAAGGACAACGAACCGGATCTTGAAGACTTGCCCGCCAATGTTCGGCGTGGCCTGGAGATTCATCTGGTTACCGACTTAGATCAAGTGCTGGCGTTGGCGTTGGAGGCTCCTCGTGCCCAAGCGTAGCCCGATTGCTGCCTCGGCCCTAGACGCGCGCGATATGCCCCATGATGCGCAGATTGAACTAGCTTTTATGGGGCGTTCCAACTGCGGCAAATCTTCCCTAATCAACCGCCTCGTCGGCTCCAAAATCGCCCATACTAGTTCAACGCCAGGTCGGACTCAACGCATCAATTTCTTTGCCATGAAGGGCTGGTACATGGTAGACCTGCCGGGGTTTGGTTACGCCAAGGTCTCGATGGCACAACGCGAACGATTCGGGCAAGCGGTGGAGACCTATCTCACGACCCGGCGGCCACTCATTGGCGGCATCTTGATTCAGGACGTGCGACGCGACCCCGAGGACCAGGAAATGATGATAAAAAAGTGGGCCTATGACCGAAACCTCTATTTAGCGGTGGTTGCGAGCAAGGTCGATAAATTGAATCAGGCAGAGCGTAGAGAGCGCAAAGCACGTCTAGAGGCCGTGTACGGAGGCACAGTGTTTTTAGTCTCGAGTCGGACTGGCGAGGGCATGGATCAAGTCAAGAATGCGATTCACGGATTAGGGCTAACGCTGTAACGCCAGCGGTATGGGGTGGCCGCTCCGAAGCCAATGTGGGGGAGGCGTCGCCCAGTGACCTGGTGGTCCCGTTGCAAGAGATTAACGGTGAGGAGCAAAAACCCGGCATGGGAAACCACGGCCATCCGAGTGCCGGGTGCCCGAGCATCCTTAACCAGTTGAATCGCCGCCCTGGCGCGCCGTGTCGACAGGGTTTTGCCTTCGGGCTCTTGGTCCAAAAACCAGTGGTACCGAAGATAACTCCACCACACCTCCTGGGGCCAACGGCCCCGGAGAAATCGTGTCGTGGGTGCCGGTAGCCGTACCGGAATTTCCCGTAACAACGGGCTCACGATGACGTCGCGACCGCGGGCAAAGAGATGGGCGGTGGCTAGCGCTCGGGGCAGATCCGAGGCCACGACGATGTCCGGACGCGGGTAATCGGCATAGCAAGTTATAAGACGCAAGCGCTCGACTTCCGATATCCCTGCCTCATCGTAGGCGTCCAAAAATTGATTAAATTGGTCACGATCCATAAAAACAGGATTATGGGGTACGTCAGGACGACCGTGCCGCATAACCCAGAAGGTTTCTGGCTCCATCATAACTAACAAGGTACTCATTTGATACAATGGCGTCAAGCCACCTACCCAATTCGTTGCATGCCCGCCGTGGACCGTGGGTCCAGGGCGTCCCGAAGGGCATCTCCCACAAAGTTAATGGCCACCACCGCGATGGTAATCACAAGACCTGGGGCGAGAATGAGGAGGGGATGGGTGACGATATAGCTTTCTGCGGAATCGAGCATGTTACCCCACGACGGAATTTGCGGCTGCAAGCCAAATCCTAAAAAGTCCAGGGAGGCTTCCGCCAACATGGCTCCCGCTACGCCGAATGCCGCAGAGACCCATACCGGCGCCATGGCGCCCGGAAGCACATGCTTAAACAAAATGCGCCGGGTGCTGGCCCCTTGAGCTCGGGCCGCCTCGACATACTCGTTGGTTTTTAACGAGAGTACCTGCGAGCGAACGATACGAGATAATCCGGTCCAGCCGAATAGGCCCAGATAAAGAATCATGAGCCCTACAGATGCGTTGGAACCCGTCAAATTCAACACAATCAAGAGCAGGAAGATGGCCGGAAAGGACATCACCAAGTCCACAAAGCGCATCATGAGTCGGTCCCAGATGCCGCCCAAATAGCCGGCCGTAGCACCGTAGACCACGCCGATTGAGGTGGCAATGATCATGGACAGGAACCCGACCAGAAAGGAAATCCGGCCCCCATACATGAGACGAGCCAATACGTCTCGGCCCAATTCATCGGTGCCCAACGGATGTGCCGCACTCGGTGGCAGTAGCACCTGTGTTAAGTTCGGGCTGGTGGGGCTATAGGGTGTTAAAAACGGGGCAAAAATCGCCACTAAAAGTAAAAAGACCAGAATACCAAGTCCAATGAGGGCCAGTTTATGGCGGGCAAAGCGGCGCCAAAATCGACGTAACCCAGACGGTCCGCTATCCCCCATGGGATCGGCTTCTAGTTCCCCTTCAAGCGGTGGCAAATTTGCGGTGGCCAAAACCCTCACCTCACTTAGTTATATTGGATACGCGGATCTAACAAGCCATAGGCCAGGTCGGCCAATAGATTGCCGAGGATTAATAATGCGGCGCTGATCAGCAGGGCCGCCATTTGAATCGGGTAATCGCGGTCGTTTAACGACGTGAGAAACAGTCGGCCCATGCCGGGCCAGGCAAAAATTTCTTCGGTAATGACGGCGCCGCCAAAGAAAGCCGGAAGGTCCATCCCAATGATGGTGACAATGGGCAACAACGCATTTTTTAAAGCGTGTTTAAGAATGACGGTGCGTTCTTTGAGTCCTTTAGCCTTCGCGGTCCGAATGTAATCTTGGCGCACGACCTCAAGCAATCCCGAGCGCATGAATCGACTCCATCCGGCTAGACTCCCCAGACCCAGCACCGTCGTGGGCAAGATCAGGTGACGGATGAGTTCCAAAAAAGACGGGGGATAGAATTCCGAATACATGCCAGCTACCGGTAGCCACCCCAGTTTTACGGCAAAAACCATTTGCAATAAGAGGCCGAAGAAAAAGCTCGGCATGGCCCACGCAAAGAACGATCCGAACGAGAACGAGTAATCAAACAGGGAATACTGGTGCGTGGCCGAGTAGATGCCAAGCGGAATCCCGAGCGTGAGGGAGACCAAAAAGGCGGCCCCCATTAAAATAAGCGTGTTTGGGAGGCGCTCACCGATGAGTTGGATAACCGGTTGACCACTAAAGTAGCTATATCCCCAGTTTCCGTGCAGTAAAGACCAAAGCCATTTAAAATAGCGGACGTACCAGGGCTGATCCAATCCGAGTTGCTTGGCGAGCACGGCAATTTGTGACTGGGTGACATGGGGGTTGTGTAAATATACCGCGAGAGGGCCACCCGGAGTCAAATTCATAATGAAATAGGTCACGATGGTGACCAAAAACAATAAGGGAATGGCTTCTAAAAACCGTTGCAACGAGTATTTTGCCACGGTGAACCTCCTTTCAAGAGTATTGAGGGCGACCCCTAGGCATCGCCCTCAGACACCTCTTGCATTACGTGATTGGGGGGCCCTAGTTTAAGGACCAGTCCCACACCGGAGACGTGCCGAACGTGGTTTGCACGTAACCGTGCAAATTCTTCGAAACCGCTGTATCCGTCTTGTACCAGAACAAGAATATAATGGGTAACGTCTTCTGTTCCAGGAGTTGAATCTTGTCGTAGACCTTACGCCGTGCCGGACGGCTTGACAAGGTCACACCTTGAGCCTGCAGCGCGTCCATTTGGGGGTTCACATAGCGCTCCCCGTTTTCTTGCGGCGATGGTTGTAACGGACTCTTGGGAACATACTTAGAGTTGAAGTCGATGGTGTCATCGGGAAACACGCCTTGGCCCCAGGAGAAGATCAGCGCTTCATCTTTTCCGTTTACCTGGGGGCCGGGGTTTTGCGGGGTCCCGTTGCCAAACACAATCGACCACCCTGCGGTGTGTACCGGAGCGTAGACGCCAATCTTTTCCCAGTCTTGCGAGACGACTTGAGCAATGTCGGTTTCGCTGTGTGAGGTAGCCCCGGCCCAAATCGGAATCTTCAGCTCTTGGCCGTTTTTATAAAGCCACCCGCCAGCACCCTTGGTGAAGCCTTGGGAGGCCAACAGCTGCTTGGCTTTAGTCAGGCTAAAGGTGCGGTGGGGGACATTCGGGTCATAGAAATACCCACCGGGAACCTGGTCGCCATGCGCCACCACGGCTTGCCCCCGCATGATGCTGGTTACAATTTGTTGTTTGGGTGTGGCATAGTCGAGAGCGCGTCGGACCACCACGTTCTTGAGGAAATTGTTCTCGTCCAACTGAATCAGGTCATAGGTGGCACCGAGGGGTTTAATAATATTAAAATGCTTGGTCAAGGTGCCAACCTGAGAAATGTCTGCCGAAGGAATGCCGCCCATGGTGAGTTTGCCGGTGGCCAGCATGTTAAATTGCGTGTTAGTGTTCGGCACCACTTGCACGATGATTTTCTTGATGTGTACCGGCGGTCCCCACCAATGCGGGTTCGGGGCAAAGGTAAGCTGCTGGTCGGTGACCCACTTGGTCATGACGTAGGGGCCAGAAACCACCGGGGTACCTTTGTCGTAGATGCCATGGTTAATCTGGTTGACGGTCCACTTATCAAAGATGTGCTTAGGGACAATGGTGGTACCGCCGACCGTGGAATAAAACGGTGCATAGGGTTGGCTTAGTTGAAATACGACTTTGTGGGGGCCTTCGGCCACCACGTTCTTGACGTAATTCCAACCGGTATTGTAGAGGATCTGTATTTTCGGGTTGGTCATGTAGTGCCAAGTGTAGATGATGTCGGCCGACGTAATCGGTTTGCCATCAGACCAGGTGGCT
>JAKAAL010000056.1 GCA_021802375.1 Bacillota bacterium
CGGGACCATCGCGTGATCGCAACGGGCTATAATGGCTCTCCCTCGGGCCAGCCCCATTGCACCGAGGCGGGGTGCATCATTGAAAATGACCACTGTGTGAGGACCATCCATGCAGAGTTGAACGCGTTGTTGCAGTGTGCACGCTACGGCATCGCAACACAGGGGGTGGACTTGTACTGCACCGACATGCCATGCCGCCATTGCGCCCGCGCGTTGGTCCAGGCGGGTATCCAGACGATTTATTACCTGCGTCCCTATGAAAGTCCAGAAACATTGGAACTGATTACCCGGACCGGCGTGCAACTGATACAGTTGCCACAGCCCGCGCCGTTTCTGGAATAAGGAGGCGCGTGCGAACGGGCCCTGGTCTCGATCCATTCGGCATCGATTGGTGGCGTCTTAATCTTCGAGCGGTCCAAACTCAATTTCTTCCATTTCCTCAATGGTGGGAATCTCGTCGGACCAGCGAATGACCAATGTGCGCATGAGGCAGGCGGGATTGCGGCGGACAGCGATAACCTTTCCCATGCGTTGTTCGTGGGGACGGCGCGGGTCGATCACGCTGTTGCCTTCGGTAATGGCCATGGCGACGACTCCTCTCTCGTTTCATTATAGTGTCTAGGACCAAAGATGTATCGTACGGCAGGCGCTTTCCCCGTACACGGAGGGGTCATGAGCTCGAAGGGGGACTTGTGTGCATCGGGAGGTCTGGAGAAACCGACACTTTCGGAGGCTTTGGCTGGGCACGTTAGCGGTGCGGCTGGGAGTCCAAGTGGGCATCATTGCACTCACCTGGCTGGTGCTGAAAACAACCGGGTCCGGCACGAAGATCGGTCTCGTTCTGGCACTTTACGCAGCCGGAGACATGTTGGCATCACCTTGGGTGGGAGTGTTGCTGGACCGCGTTCCCCGCAAGTTGATGCTCAATCTGGACAATGTGCTGCAGGCCGGCATCTTTGTGGCGTTGGCGGTGCTTTATGTGGCGCACCAGCTTCCCTTGGGCCTTCTGATCGCGTTGGCCGTCGTGTCAGGCGGACTCTCGCCCCTCGCCTATTTGGGACGAATGATTGTGCTGCCCAATGTGGTTGAGGCGGGGGAGTGGGAGTCCGCCAACACCTTGATGCAAATCAATATGAATGTGGTGACGTTGCTCGGACCGGCGCTGGGCGGCGTCCTGGTGGCAGCCCTAGGTGTGCCATGGACACTGATGCTGACCAGCGGGGCCTATCTTGTCTACTTCGTTGCCCTATGGGGGATTCCCCGCGATCGGTTCCGCGCCGAGTCGCAGGACCACGTGGCGGGAACCTTTTTACGCGACATGGTTTCCGGATGGACCTTCCTTCGGCGAGTGCCGCTTCTCCTGGTTCTGGTGGTGGTGACCTTGCTGTTTAGCCTGACCTATGGCCCCCTCGAACCAGCGCTTCCTGTCCTGGTGCACAGCGTGTTCCATGGCGGCCCGCGGGTTCTCGGGGCATTGTGGTCCAGCTTTGCGGTTGGCGCTCTGGTGGGCACCTTGGCGTGGGGACGCCTCCGCCCCTCGTGGCCGCTCCGAATCGTCGTGTCCACCATCATCATGAGTTGGGGTCTGTTCAGTGGCGCCATCGGACTTACGCGCCACGCTTGGGTCGCAGCCGTCCTGCTGGCCTTGGGGGGACTGACCTATGCGCCATACAACATTTTGTTCTCGCTATGGCGTCAACGGTTGGTTCCGGACAGTCTGCGCGGTCGGGTTTTCGGGGCCATCAATGGCATCACGGGTCTTGGCCTGCCGCTGGGCCAGGCCCTGGGAGGATTTCTCATCGGCGCGATGGGGAGCCGCGCCACGGTGGCGGTCGGCGGGATCGCCTGCATTGTGGTGGGAGTGGGGGCGATGGCGAGGGCGTCGTTATGGCGTGGCTCCGAGGACAGCGCCGGGACTGATGCGGCGCAATCGATAGGCGGCTAACTTTGGTACAACATGGTAAACTACTGCTATGGATGTGTGGCATCTTTTGATCGGGCGGCCGCTTAAGGCGGCCGAAGCGGGTTCCGAGGAGATTGGGACCTCTGAAGGATTGGCGGCGCTCTCGTTGGACGCGCTGACGTCGGTAGCCTACGGACCTGAGGCCATTGCCTTGGTGTTGATCACGGTAGGTGCCGCCGGAATTCGCTATCTCCTGCCCATTTCCCTCGCGATTATTGGGCTCTTGGCTCTTTTGGTCCTGTCTTACAGCCAAGTGATTGACGCGTACCCTAAAGGTGGCGGGGCCTATGCCGTCTCCAAGGACAATTTGGGTCTGGGTGCCAGCCACTTGGCTGCTGCAGCCTTGATTGTTGACTACATCCTTACGGTATCCATTTCAATTGCTGCCGGCATTGGCGCTTTGACCTCTGCCTTTCCTGCCTTGTTGCCGTGGACGCTTCCTCTGTGCTTGGTCTTGTTGGCGATAGTGACGGTTTTGAACTTGAGAGGCGTCGGCGAGAGCGCCCGCGCCTTTTTGCTGCCCACCATGGTCTTTATTGTGGGGCTTCTGGCACTGTTGGCATGGGGATTCATTCATCCGTCCATGAGCCATCCCGTCCACACTTTGCCCCCGAGGTCGCCGCACGTGAGCCTCTTTTTCCTGATGAAAGCCTTCGCGGCCGGTTGTACGGCCTTGACCGGGGTGGAGGCGATCGCCAACGGGGTTCCGCTCTTTCGAGAGCCCCGGCAGAAGCGGGCCAAGCGCACGGAATGGCTGTTGGGGATTCTTTTGGCAACCATGCTCTTTGGAATTGCCGCTTTGACCATCCGGTTCGGGGTGCTGCCTGGCGGCAATGAGACACTGCTCAGCCGCGTGATGACGGCGTCGGTGGGCCGAAGCTGGGCCTACTTTGTGGTTTCGCTTGCCATTACGATGGTGCTGGGGCTGGCGGCCAACACTTCCTTTGGGGGCCTGCCGGTGTTGGCAAGCCTGTTGGCCCGCGACCGCTATTTGCCGCAGGCATTTGCAATCCGCGGCGACCGATTGGTGTTTGAACGGGGAATTTGGGTTTTGGCGATTGCGTCGGGGGTCTTGCTCGTTGCTGTCAATGGAAATACCCAGGCTCTCATCCCGATGTTCGCCATCGGGGTGTTCACGGGATTCACCCTGTCGCAACTCGGCATGGTGTTTCATTGGCGCAAGGTGCGCCCCAAGGCATGGCGCTTGCGAGCGTCGCTCAATCTGCTGGGAGCCATGGCGACGGGAGTCGCCACCTTGCTGTTCGTCACTACCAAGTTTGCTGCTGGGGCGTGGGTCGTGGTCGTGGCCATTCCTATCCTGATATTCCTATTTCGGCGCGTGAAGCGGTATTACGAGAGGGTGGGAAGGGAACTGCGAGTGGGCCAGGTTCCGGATCCGCTGACGCCTCGGCCGACGCCGGTGGTGATTGTGCCCATCGCCCCGAATGTCACGGAATTGACTCGTAGGGCGTTGGACCATGCCTTGTCGCTAAGCCACGACGTGATTGCCGTGGTGGTGCTCTTTGAGTCGGGAGGCGAAGAGAGCGAGGCGGGGCAGCGCTTTCACGCGTTGTGGAAGGCATGGAATCCACCCGTTCGATTGGTGGTGTTGAAGTCCCAGTACCACTCCGTCATCCGGCCACTGACGCGCTTCATCAATACGATCGAGCGTCGCGCGAATGAACGTGTGCTGGTGTTGGTGCCCGAGGTGGTGCCGGATGGCTGGGGGTCGAGTCTTCTGCACAATCGAATAGGGACAGCGATTTCACGGGCACTCCGCCGCCGCACGGACGTGGTCATTGGGACGGTACCGATGCATCTCGCGGATCCGGCCAAAAACCGCCAACCGTAACGTCGCTCCCGAGCCATTGAACGATGTGCGCGGCCAGAGGTTAGACATTTCCTCACGATTGGCATACCATTACCCTCAAAACGAATGTAAGGGCGATGCGGGTGAAACGACGCGGCAAGAGGCGATGGGGGGGCTGGCAGGGAGCCGCTTTGCTGGGAATCGGGCTGGGCCTGGTCGTGGTTTTGGCTCGGGTGTCCTTTTTGTGGCATGAGCGCTACAGCCAAACGGTATTGGCCATCTCAGCCATAGGCGCGGCCTCACGAACCGCTTCTGCACCGCTGAGGCATCATCTCTTGGGGATGGCCGCATCATTGCTGGGTGCACCGAAGGTGCGGCGGAGCAATGTGCTTTTGAACCAGGTGGCGGTGGACCATCTCCATCGACTCGCCCAGAACCAGTGGTTCGTGTCCCCTGCTGCGTGGACGATTGCCTTTGTGGTCATCGTCGCAGCCATCTATTGGATGAGGGAGGGGCATATCGCGTGGCTTGAGGCGGAGCATGCCCTCTTGAAGGAACAGTTGCTGGCCATCGCCCGAGGCTGGGCCTCACTGGCAACGGACCCCAACCCGCGTGATGTGATGCAGAACATTCTCACGGAGGTGGCGCAGCACACAGCGGTAGGAAGCGCGGCCATCTACCGGCTCACGGAGAATCGCGCCAACAGTTTGGCACTTTATGCGGCTTTTGGATCGCTGTTATTGTCCGAGGACCCGATTCCGCGCATCTTTATTGGATCGGATGCGGGCTTGATTGGCCAAGCCTTGAAAGACAATGCTGCCCGCTACAGTGGGGACTTGGGCGAGGGGGGCTATCTAATTCCCGGCGTGCGAATAGCGCGGGTCGGTGTCTTTCCTCTGATCTACCAGAACACACCATGGGGAGTCTTGCTCCTTACATCTCATGAATCCGATTGGTATTATACGTATCGCGATCTGCTCGATGTGCTGGCGCAGGAGATCGCGATTGCGGCATCAACGGCGGAACTGGCGGAGGAAGCGCGCCGCAACCGGTTGATGGAAGAGCGGGCACGTATGCAATCGGAGATTTTGGCCAACGTGTCGCATGAGCTGAGGACCCCTTTGGGGCTGGTCAAAGGGTACTTGGAGACGCTCGACAAGTCGTGGGAACGGATGTCGGCTCATGATCGGCGGGAATTTTTGGAGGTGGCTGTCTCCGAAACGCATGAACTGGAAGAGTTGATTGACCACCTCCTCCTCATGTCGCGCGTGGACAGTGCGGAGGTTCCCTTTGAACCGACAGCGTTTGCGCTGGGAGTCTG
Organism: Bacillota bacterium; assembly: GCA_021802375.1. The sequence goes on from JAKAAL010000056.1 coordinate 5,095, forward strand.
GTTTCAGGGCGCCCTCGAACGCTATACGGTCTGGGATCAGGAGCGCATCGTGGTCCATCAGATGCCGCCCCAAGATACCTTGGTCTATGGCGACCCGCGCGAGCTCACCACTGCGCTGAGCGATTTGTTGCAAAATGCTTTAAAGTATTCGAAGGGATTGGTCCAGGTGGAATTTCATGTCTCGGCGGAGGACTGGACGGTATCCGTGCGGGACTGGGGACCCGGTGTCCCGCCGGCGGAGATGGAGAAAATCTTTGAACGGTTCTATCGCGTGCCCGTCCATGCCCAGTCAGAGATTCGCGGTTCGGGGCTGGGGTTATCCATCGTGAAGCGCATTGTGGGATTGCATGGGGGCCGGCTCGAGGCAGCGAATGCGCCCGGCGGCGGCTTCCAAGTCACCATGCAGCTGCCGATGGAGGGATGCTCGCGAAGGGAGCGCGAGGACAACGGGGCTCCTCATCAGGGCCAGAGGGAGATGCGATAGGCATGGAAGACATCTTGGGCACGGTGCTGGTGATTGACGATGAGGCGAAGTATCGGCGGCTGATTCGCGCCAATCTCGCCATGGCTGGCTATGACGTCCAAGAAGCGGCCGATGGCCACGAAGCGCTGCAGGTTATCTATCAGCGGGAGCCGGATGTGGTGCTTTTGGACCTTCGCTTGCCGGATATGGACGGATTTACGCTATGCCAGCGGATTCGCAAAATGTCCAGCGTGCCAGTGATGGTGCTGACGGCGCTGGATTCCGAGGCCGACACCATTCAAGCCTTGGATTTGGGAGCCGACGACTATTTGTCAAAGCCCTTTTCGCCGGGAGAAATGCTGGCACGGATTCGGGCGCTGCTCCGAAGGAGCCGCGACTTGCTGCAAGCCGAACCGATGGGGTGCGGAGACATTCGGCTGGCCAAGGACACACGCGAGGTCGAGGGACCAACCGGACGGGTCCGGCTGACGCCGATTGAATGGCGGCTCTGTCTGGAGTTGACAAGCCACTGCGGGAAGGTGTTGACGCACGAACATTTGTTAAGCCGCGTCTGGGGAGCCGAATATCTCTCCGAACACGAATACCTGCGCGTCTATATTCGGCGGCTCAGAAGCTACATCGAGCCCGACCCGCACCATCCCGTCTACTTGGTCTCCCACGCGGGGGTGGGCTATGCTCTCTATCCTAGTCCGCATGGGCAGTAGCCCTCCATGAATCTCGCGCGCCATGGGGGCGTTTTTTTTATGTGTTTTTTACACAGCCCAGAGGTTCTTTTACGGACTTTTTTACAGGCAAATGACGATACTAGGAAAGTCTTGAACAGGAAGGTGAGGACAATGCTGGATTTCGAGATGATCGCGCTCATCCTGGTTTTGATGGGCTTGATGATTGCGTTGCTACATTATCTAGCGCGTCTCTAGGCGCAAGGGAGGCTCCGTCGTGGAAGGTGGAATCCTATTAGGCCTCGCGGTGGCCGTCAGCATCTACTTGGTGTATGTCATCATTCACCCTGAGAAATTCTAGCGCGTCAAGGAGATGATCGTGTGTCGCTGCAAACGGCAGCCGTCTGGGTTGTCGCCATCGGGATTTTTCTCATTACTGTGAAGCCCCTTGGCACCTACATTGCCAGAGTCTTCGCGTATGAGCCAACATTTTTGGACAAACCGATGCGGCCCATCGAGAATGCGATTTTTCGGCTGTTTGGGATTGACCCGTCGGTATCGATGACAGCCAAGCAGTACGGCTTGGCGTTGATTTTGACCAACTTTGCGTGGATTGTCATCGCCTATATCCTTTTGCGCGTTCAAGGGCACTTGCCATGGAATCCGCAGCACATGGGAGCGGTCAATCCGCAGTTGGCATTCAACACGGCCACCAGCTTTGGAACCAACACCAACTGGCAGGCTTACAGCGGCGAGAATACGCTTTCGTACTTCTCGCAATTCGGGAACTTAAGCTTTCTGCAGTTTGTGACGCCCGCGGTGGGCGGCACTATGCTGATCGCCTTCATCCGCGCCATTTCCGGTAAAAAGATGGGCAACTTTTTCGTCGACTTGGTGCTGATGAGCACGCGCATTCTGCTGCCGCTGGCCATCGTGTTCACGGTGCTGTTGGTTTGGCAGGGCGTTCCGGAAACGCTTGCGCCGTACCTCCACGTGCACACGATTACGGGACAGACCCAAGTGGTGCCGCGCGGTCCGATTGCTTCGTGGGAGTCCATTGAGCACTTGGGCACCAACGGCGGCGGCTTCACCAACGCCAACAGCGCTAACCCGCTGGAGAATCCTACGCCGCTCAGCAACCTGTTTGAGGTCGTGATGATGGGACTCGTGGAGATTGCTTTCTTCTATGCGCTAGGCGTGATGACTGGCAAGAAGAAGCTGGCCTGGACGCTGATTGGCGTCGCGGGTGTTCTCTACCTGGCGATGGGCGCCATGATCTACTTTCCCATGCACTTGGGGAGCCCCATCCTCAACGCGTTGGGATTGCATGGGCATGTGTATCGGGTGGGCACGGAACTCCGATTGGGCTCGGGGGGAACCTCCCTCTTCGGCACGTCGACCATGGCGTTTACGACCGGGTCCGTGGCGACGGCGCATGACAGCGCGCTTCCCATTGCCGGATTGTCGTTCATGATTGGCATGTTCCTAAACCTAGTGTTCGGCGGCTATGGCGTCGGCCTCTTGAACATGTTGATGCTGGTGATTATCACCGTCTTCATCATGGGGCTGATGGTCGGGCGCACCCCGGAATTTCTGGGAAAGAAGATCGAAGCCAAAGAGGTCTCCTTAGCCTCTATTGCTTTCCTTTTGCACCCCTTCATCGTTCTTGTGGGCGTGGCGCTGTCCGTGGCGTTGCCAGCGGGGTTGAAAGGGGTCTACAACCCGGGGCCGCACGGATTTTCGGAGATTCTCTACGGCATCCTCTCAGGCGCAGCCAACAACGGGTCTGCCTTCGGAGGGCTGGGCGCGGCGCTTCCGTACTATGAGGTGACGATTGGGATCATTATGGTGGTCGCCCGGTTTGCCTCGGTGATGGCGATGTTTCTTCTCGCGGAGTCGCTCTTGAAGAAGCGGGAGGTTCCGACTACGTCCGGCACTATGCGCACCGAAGGTCTCCTGTTTGGGGGAATCCTGGTGGGGTCCGTCATCGTGCTTAATGCCCTCACCTTTTTCCCGGTGGTGGCACTGGGGCCGTTGGCCGAACACTATCTTTTGATTGCGCATCACCTGTTTTAGGTCGGTGTAGAGGGAGGATTATGCGTTTATGGCAGCAACATCGCAAAAGATGGACAGCAAGTATTTTGGCGAAGTGCTGAAAGACACGTTCGCCAAGCTCAACCCGACCAAGATGATCCGCAACCCGGTGATGTTTGTCGTCGAGCTGGGCACACTGGTGACTTTGATCTTTACGATTGGAGCGGTAGGCAAGCCGCAATTTACGTACGAGCTCTTAGTGACCATCATTTTGTTCTTCACCATTCTGTTCGCGACCTTTGCAGAATCGTACGCAGAGGCGCGGGGGCGGGCGCAAGCGGACTTTCTGCGGAAGACCAAGTCCAGCACGAAAGCCAAGCGCCTGAAGGAGGACGGCAGTTGGGACTTGGTGGCATCGGACCAACTCAGCCAAGGGATGCGCGTGCTGGTGGAACCCAACGACATTATCCCCAGCGACGGTGAAGTGGTGGAAGGTGTCGGATCGGTGGATGAATCCGCCATCACGGGAGAATCCGCTCCGGTGATTAAGGCACAGGGCGACAGTGTCACTGGCGGTACGCGGTTGTTGTCGGACCGACTGGTCGTGCAAATCACCACCAACCATGGCGAGACCTTTTTGGACCGCATGATTGCCTTGGTGGAAGGCGCGAGCCGCCAAAAGACGCCGAACGAGATTGCACTGTCCGCCCTCTTGGGGGTTCTGACCCTCATCTTCGTCCTTGTCGTGGTGACATTGGTTCCCCAAGCCCGGTACTATGGCCGGCATGCGACGGACATCACGACGATGGTGGCGCTCTTGGTTTGTCTTATTCCTACAACGATTGGTGCGCTCTTGTCGGCCATCGGCATCGCAGGCATGAATCGTGTCGCGCAAGTGGATGTGGTGGCCAAGAGCGGCCGTGCCGTTGAAGCCGCCGGCGACATCGACACCATCATCCTCGACAAGACGGGCACCATCACCATCTTTTCCGTCTCCTCGCGGCCGTGTGTGTCGAGGCAGCCAATGACGACATCAATTCCCTCAGACCGCGCAATGTGGGCATCGCTCAGCATCGTGAATGTCTTTCCTACCCCCGGAGCCGCTCCGATATAAATGCGGTGCTTGCCGCGGCTCATGCGCTTGATATCTTCCAATATTTGCTCCGGGGTTCGCCGTTTGAAGGTGTGAGGCAATGCGCATCGTCCCTTTCCCGTGTTGCCTTAAATATAGACTACCCGAAAGATCCCGGCCGTTCCACTTCCGGCCCGGCCATAAATGAATGGGCGAGAACCTTCCGCACCCGCAGAAGGTTCTCGCCCAGACTCTATTCGCTTTATCCCGCTCGATGGGGCCCGTGCAAGGGGATCGGCTTGACCGTTCCCAGACGCACCACAACCACGGATGCAGATGTCCTTTTCAAGACAGCCGGGGCAATTCCGGCCCCCAACCATCGCCAGAAACCGCCCCCCGTCCGCCCCCCCAGAACAATCGTGTCGCAATTGCACAGGGCTGCGGTTTCACAAATCGCCTCGCTAATGGAGGGGCTGACCTTGTGCAGAAAACGCACCCGGTGCTGAAAACCCCGAAACACTTCCCGCTCCAGGTGCTGATGAATGCCTTGCGCCACTTCCTTCTCGTAACTCATCGGCAGCAACGGACCGCTGAGACGTCCCCGCGATATCAGCTCCGTCACGTAAAGTGCCCACACTTCGCTGCGGGAATCGTGGCGCAGCCATTCTCGCACCCACCAAGCCGCGGCCTCCGCATGGTTCCGGTCATCCAGAGCCAAGAGTATCCGATGCATCGCCCGTCCCTCCTTGGCGGAACCGGCGCCGGGCTCAATCCTGACGCCCGGTTCCATCCTCTCATCGATGCTGTCGCAGGCGGGACTGGAGCCGCACTATCCGTGAAGCGCCTTGTACACGTTGATGTTCAATTCCGTGACATTCACCACCGTGTGTCCAAAGAGCCCCCATTGCGGACCCAAAGTCGCCTGTTGCACCAAGGTCCGCAGGAACGATGCGGAAAGGCCGGTCGCTTTGGCGACGCGAGGAATCTGAATCACCGCGCCCTGCACGCTGATATAGGGATCCAATCCCGAACCGGATCCCTCGACCAAGTCGGGGGGAATCTGGCTCGCCTTAAGGCCGGGGTTGGTCTTTTCCAAGTAGGCGATGCGCGCCTTGATGGTGCTGATGAGCGCCTTATTGGTCGGCCCCAAGTTGCTCGGCGCCGAATTGTAGGCGTTATAGGGTTCCGGCTTTCCCGTTGTCGTGGACACCGTGTCGGAGGGCCGTCCCCAGAAGTACCCCATTTGGTTGAAGAACTGCCCCACTTGGGCGTCGGCCACCACCCGCCCATTGAGCTTCACTTGGCTGCCATTGGCCTGATATGGAAACACCAGTTCACTGATGCCGGTCATCGCCAGTGGATAGGCCAAGCCCAACAGAAGCCAGAGAAAGACGCTCACGCCAATTAACGGCTTCAGATATTTCATGTCTTACCCTCCTAGGCTAGTCCGAATAATCCCAGTACGCGGTCGATGGCCCAGATGCCCACAAAGGGAATGATGATCCCCAAGACACCCCAATTGAAGATGTTGCGCGCGAGCATTCTGTCCGCCGACTCAGCCCGGTACTTGACCCCGCGAATGGCGAAGGGAATCAAGGCGGGGATGATGAGGGCATTGAATATGAGCGCGGACAAAATCGCGCCGTGCGGTGTCTTCAACCCCATGATATTGAGCTTAGACAGCACCGACAACGTCGGCACGGCTGCAAACATGGCGGGAATGATGGCGAAGTACTTCGCTACGTCATTGGCAATGGAGAAGGTCGTGAGCGCGCCCCGGGTAATCAACAGCTGCTTGCCGACCATGACCACCTCGAGCAGCTTGGTGGGATTGGACTCAAGGTCAATCATGTTGCCAGCTTCCTTGGCTGCCATGGTGCCTGAGTTCATGGCCAACCCCACGTCGGCCTGCGCCAGCGCTGGAGCGTCGTTGGTGCCGTCGCCTGTCATCGCCACCAATTTGCCTTCGGACTGTTCCTTCTTAATCACGTCAATCTTGTCCTCTGGCTTCAACTCAGCGATGAAGTCGTCCACGCCTGCTTCCTGCGCAATAACGGCCGCTGTAATGCGGTTGTCGCCAGTCGCCATGACGGTGCGAATGCCCATCCGTCGGAAGTCGTCGAACTTCTCCTTCAATCCCGCCTTGACAATGTCCTTGAGGCGAATGACACCCAGCGCCCGGCCATCAATTTCCACCGCCAACGGCGTGCCACCCTCGCCAGCGACTGCTTCGGCCAACTTCTGCAGTTCCTCTCGGGTTTCCGGCCGTGTGATTTCCACAATCGCGCTGACGGCACCCTTGCGAATCTGCCGGCCATCCGCCACATCAACGCCGCTCATGCGGGTATGCGCGGAAAACGGCACCGGTTCTCCATCCACCTCTGGCAGCGAGGCCAGGTTTAGGACATTCTGCGCCAACTCCACCACCGAACGGCCTTCGGGCGTCGAGTCCGACAAGGAGGCCAACAGCGAGGCCTCCGCGACCTCTTCGGCGGATACTCCGCTGAGGGGCATAAACTCGGTCGCCATGCGGTTTCCAATGGTGATGGTGCCCGTCTTGTCGAGGATGATGGTGTCGATGTCGCCGGCGGCTTCAACGGCACGGCCGCTCTTGGCCACCACATCCACTTGCGCGAC
>JAKAAL010000057.1 GCA_021802375.1 Bacillota bacterium
TCCATATCCTTCGGGTGCCAACAGATCCGCCGCCAGTACTACTTCAGGTCGTTTGGGATCCGGTTGCATGTAAAAGGCCTTAAGGGCGGTCGGATAATGGGTAACGAATACCGGTCGGTCGAACTGCTCGGCCAGTGCCGTCTCGTGAGGGGCCCCGAGGTCTTCCCCCCACGCCACCGGCATGCCGAGCGTGGCCAAACGCTCTAAAGCTTCATCATAGGTAATGCGCGGGAACGGAGTTTTGACGCGTGCTAGGGGGACCACGTCGCGTCCAATAACCGCGAGTTCGTCAGCGCAGTCTTGAAGGACTCCGGACACGATGGCCTCCATCAACCGCTCCTGCCACGAAAGGTTCTCTTCAAACTCCACAAATGCCATCTCGGGTTCTAGCATCCAAAACTCCGTCAAGTGCCGCCGCGTTTTGGATTTTTCCGCTCGAAAGGTTGGCCCGAACGAATACACTTTGCCCAGCGCCATCGCTAGGGCTTCCATATAGAGCTGGCCCGATTGCGATAAAAATGCGGGTTCCCCGAAATAGTCGATGCCGAACAAGGTAGTGCTGCCTTCGGCTGCGGCCGGCGTGATGATCGGGGGGTCGGCGACCGGTATTCGTTACCCATTATCCGACCGCCCTTAAGGCCTTTTACATGCAACCGGATCCCAAACGACCTGAAGTAGTACTGGCGGCGGATCTGTTGGCACCCGAAGGATATGGAGAAATCGTAGGCGGAAGCCAACGTATTCATGACCTAGAGCTCCTTCAACAACGATTGCACCAGCATCAATTGCCCGACTCGGTATATTCGTGGTATCTCGATCTTCGCCGTTACGGATCGGTCCCCCATAGTGGTTTTGGGATGGGTCTTGAGCGCGTCGTGGCCTGGATTACTGGGCTAGAACACGTTCGAGAAACAACGCCTTTCGCACGAACCTTGAACCGAGTCTGGCCATAAATTCGAGTGGAGAAGGAGACCATCGATGGCACCATCTGATGACCACATAACGCCCGAATCCATAGACCTAGGGCATGTCCTCCACGAGGCGCGCATTCATCGACGATTGTCGATCGATGAGGTCAGCCAGGACCTAAAAATCCGTCGAGACTATCTCACCGCCCTCGAACAAAACCGATGGCACGACCTGCCTGGAGAAGTCTATGGGCAGGGCTTCTTACGCAGTTACGGCCGTCTATTGGACCTTGATGGGGATCGCCTCGTAGAAGTACGCCGCGCTCAATTAGGCTCGGCCCCCAACCTCGCGACTAGCTACGAGCCCCCTAAGCGGACCGGCATTTATACGGCGTCCGGGGAATCCACAACAACCTCAAGGAGCCTGAAGCGCCCTCAAAAGCACCGACAATCCGGCTCGCGTCCAACCGCATCGCCACAACCGATTAGCTCGCGTTCCATTGTGACCCTGTTGGTGGTGATGGCATTGTTGTTTGCGGGAGGATGGTACCTTCTCCATGCTCCGGGACGACGATTGGCCGCACCGGAACCCAAAACACACCGCTCCAGTACCCGTGTTGCACCGACCACCAAATCATCTTCTAAGAAGCACCATCACCAGAAGAACTCCACCCATGCCACACCGATAAATGCCGCATCGACCACAACCCAAGGACGGATCACTGTCGCCACGTACGATGTGGCGCGAAGCCCCTTAGACGTCCTAATCCATTTCAGCGGAGCGTGTTGGATGGGCTATAGCATCGATGGGGCGACTCAGGTTGGACACGTCTACCAACCGGGCCAGTCCGTAACCCTTAAAGCCACCACATCTCTCGATCTAGTGTTCGGCACGCACGCATTTTCCCTAACCATCAATCGCCATCCCGTAACGCTGCCCACAACACCTGTGCTGTGGCAGTTGAACTTCGTGAAAAGTACCGCCCCATAGTGCGATGGTCTTCCGCATGAAACATGACGTTACGGGTATGATGATCAGGTGACAGCTGAACCCGAAAGCGAGGCATGGCCATGGCATTGATACTCCGTTTCCCTTTGAGTTTGCTAGCAAGTGGCATCGTGACGCTCGGAACACCCCAACTCCCGACCACCTCGATCCCACCCCACATCAGCGCCCAAGCCGCCATCTTAGTCGATGAGCGGACCGGCGCCATTCTTTATGAAAAAAATGCGTTTATGCAAAAGGATCCAGCCAGCATTACCAAAATGATGACGGCGCTTTTGGTCATTGAGCAAGGGCATCTTCACCGCGTCGTGACGGTTTCGCCCCAAGCAGCCTCCACCATAGGCTCCTCGATGCACATTCGAGCACGACAACGGTATACCGTAATGGATCTTCTCCGTGGTCTTTTGTTGCGGTCGGGAAATGATGCGGCCGTCGCACTGGCCGAGACGGATGCCGGCAGTGTGCAGCGTTTCGTCGCGGAAATGAACATCAAAGCACAAGAATTAGGCGCCTTTAACACGGCGTTCGAAAACCCGAACGGTCTGACCGCGCCGGGCCACTACTCGTCCGCCTATGATCTATCCGTGATTGCCCGGGCTGCCCTAGATTTGCCGACCTTCCGCAAGTTGGTTGGAACCAGAGAAGATGTCGTGACCGAAGAACGATCCGGGAATAAGCGTCGTTTCCACAACACAAACCAACTTCTCTATAGCTTTCCTGGTGCCGACGGCATCAAAACCGGGACCACGAATGCGGCTGGGAAGTGCCTCGCAGCATCTGCCACCCAAGGCGGGCGTCAACTCATTGCTGTCGTCTTGAATAGCCCGCACCGTTTTTACGACGCGTCACGTCTCTTACGCTGGGGATTTCAAAATTCGACCACCGCCATCGCCGTAAAGCCAGGGGATCCCGTGGCCATGGTCCCAGTGCTTCATGGCCAGGCGGCCTTCGTGGCCACCGGGGTCCGAAGCCCCGTCTGGGTCACCTATCAACGAGACCATCTCTTTCAAATCCATCTGGCCGCCCCGCGTTATTTAACAGCACCGGTCGTGGCACACCGCATGGTGGGCCGGGTAGTGGTCACTGCATCCGATCAACCACCCGAAACCGCACCCCTAGTAACCCTACAGACCGTACCTAAAAAATTCCTTCGTCAAAGCTGGTGGCAATGGATTCGACATTTTATCCACGGTAATTAGGCGTTCCATAGGTCATTAATTTCTTCAAAGTAACCAATCGGTAACCCTTTGCGGCCAAGTCTTTTAGAATGGCCGGGAGCGCTAAATCTGTTTGTTTACAGGTGTCCGAGGCGTGCATCAAAATGATGTCGCCCGGATGGATCCGAGTAACCACACGCGAAACAATAGTAGCCACCCCGGGATTCATCCAGTCTAGGGAATCGGTACCCCAGGTCACCGTGGTGTAACCCACCGAGCGAGCGGCCAAGATCGATCGGGCATTAAAGTCTCCATTCGGTGGCCGAACAAAGGTCGGCTTCTGACCGGTTAGGGAGGTCAGAACTGCGTTTGTTTTTTCTATGTTGCGCACTATTTCGGCCGTAGAGAGTCCCGAATAGTTGACGTGGGCCCAGCCATGCGACTCGACTTCGAAACCGTCGCGAACCATTTCTGACACCAATGTTGGATTTTGCTGGGCCCATGGTCCCGACAAGAAGAACGTCGCCGCCACGTGATCAGTCACGAGAAGCTTCAGGATCTTAGGGGGCATCACGGTCCCCCACGAAATATCGAAAGTCAAGGCCGCGACTTTATGCGTCGTGTTCACATCACGGAGTGAGTAGCGGTCTTGGGCCGAAAGCCCGGCTGCCCAGGATCGATGGGTGAGTGGACCGACCCATTGTACCGTCAGCAGCATGAGTCCCACGGCGACAATACCCAGTACGAAGCGGCGAACATAAACATACGAAATCGTGTAAATGCGCATGCAGACCATCCCTTCGATGACATCATTCTTGTGTCGGTAGTGGTATGTGCCAACTCCATGGGTTGTATCCAACCCCAAAGAATTTTCTGTGCATACGAGGCGGTGGGGACCAGCACTCAAGGATTTGCTTCATGCATACGCGGTGGGCGTCCAGGGCTAGAACTAAAGACTAGGTCAAATTCCCAGAGCTTCCAAAGCGTCATCTTTCCATTTTGGCCGGTGTACGATATCATTACCGTCGAGGTGAAGGGGTACGATGGCAACAAGAGTAGGAATGGTCAGTCTCGGCTGTCCTAAAAATCGGGTGGACTCCGAGGTCATGTTAGGCTTGTTGGAACAGGCCGGATATCAATTGACCCCTGACGCGCAGGACGCCGAAGTCCTGATCGTCAATACCTGCGGCTTTATTACCGCAGCTAAACAGGAATCTATTGATACCATTCTAGAAATGAATCAATATCGCGAAAATGGTCAACTGCGTGCACTGGTAATGGCCGGATGCCTTTCCCAGCGTTACCAACAAAACTTATGGAACGATCTTCCAGAGGTCGATGCGATGGTCGGGACCGGAGAATTCCATCGGATCGTTGAAGCGGTGGATGGAGCCCTTAAGGGCGTTCGACCCTCTTTTTGGGGCGAGATGCCCGTCAGTGGTATGCAAAGCCCACGACGTCTGACAACCCCATCCTACACCGCATATTTAAAGATTGCGGAAGGGTGTGACCACGCTTGTTCGTTTTGTGCTATTCCCAGCATGCGGGGTGGATATCGTAGCCGCCCTTTGGGGGACGTCGTCGCCGAAGCCAAGCGTTTAGTCCAATCGGGGGTGCGTGAATTAGTCCTGATCGCCCAAGATTCTACAATTTGGGGTCATGACCTTTATGGCCAACCGCAATTGCCTCGTCTACTATACGCCCTACAGGAAATTCCCGATCTGGTATTTGTACGGATTATGTATAGCTATCCGACCCAGATTACTCCGGAATTAGTGCGAGCTATGAGAGATCTTCCGGTGGTAGCGCCGTACTTGGACATGCCCTTACAGCATGCAGATTCTGACTTGTTAAAGCACATGGGACGGCCATTTCGTCGAGATAAGACGGATCGGGTCTTAGGCATGATTCGTGATGCGATACCAGACATTACGCTCCGCACGACATTTATCGTGGGTTTCCCCGGCGAAACCGAAGAGCAATTCGACTCGCTGGTGCATTTCATCGAAACCATGCGATTTGACCACGTCGGAATTTTTACGTACTCCCCGGAAGAAGGAACCCGTGCCGAAGGATTAGGGGATCCGATTCCCGAGGCCGTTAAGGAACGTCGACGACGCCAAGCCATGCTGGCCCAACGTAAACTGGTGGGGACGGTAAGAGGTCGACACATTGGTAAGGTGATGCCGGTAATTGTCGAGGAAGTGGGCGATACGGTCAGTGTAGCCCGCGGTGCCACGGACGCCCCGGGTATTGACGGGGTCACCTACGTCCAGGGTCAGTTCTCGGTAGGGCAAGTGATACCCGTTCGGGTGATTGGGGTGCGCGAATACGATTTATTGGCAGAACCTCAGAAATAATGCAGCCGACCTTTTAACCATTCTACGGGTCATTCTGGCACCCGTAGTGCTTTTCTTATGGCTCAATCCACACGAAAGCGTGCGCTGGTTGGGCGTGCTCCTATTTGTAATTGCTGGGTTCACCGACTACTTCGATGGGATTGTGGCCCGCAACACCCATCACACCACACAAGTCGGCGCCTATCTCGATCCGTTGGCGGACAAGATCCTAGTGTTGGGCACGGGGCTAGCCTTAGTCAGTATCCACCGGCTAGCGGCCGCTGTCCTTTTTATTGTCTTAGTACGGGAGCTCTCGGTTACGGGGCTCCGTTCCGTGCTTCCTAAGGACCAACACATGCCAGCAAGCCCGGCTGCAAAATGGAAAACCACCGTTCAAATGATTGCTCTTGGCGCTTCGAGCGTCCTCTCCGGACCGGTTCCTTGGGTTCTCTGGATCGCCGCTATCAGCTTAACCTTATGGACCGGATTCGAGTACTTTTACCAACATTGGCCGCGTTGACCGTCTGCTCCCAATTCTGACAACCTTTACGAGACCGACACGCTATAATTTCATGTTATACTCCCCGATAGCTTAGGCCAGTATGCATGGTAACCGGTCGCGGGGAGGGGGATTGTGATCACGATGATGAAAGTGACGGTCAAACAAGTCATGTCCGTATTCATAGGGTTTGTCGTAAGCCTCGCCGTCTTACGAGGCGCTCAAACTCTCTATACATCGTCTGTTATTCGGACGCCATTAGTACGCACCATCGAACATGTTCCTGGGGTGCAGCGGGTAACCATGGGACCTAAAAATGCGATCGCCATCGACCTGACTCCAACGGCCAATCTGATGACTAGTTACCAAACCGTCACAGCGGATGCCACCCGGTCGTTAGGCCAAGCCCCTCGTCAAATCACGTTGGTCAATCACGCCACGGGCGCCATGATCGCCGTCACTAATCAATTGCGATTTGTAGTAGCCCAAGGGATTGCGACGGGGCAATACGTCGCGATGAATGATAGCATTCAACAGATGGCGGCCAGAGCCCATCTCACGGCTAATGTCGAACTGGGTACCAATCATGTTTACGTCACCCTCTCATCATCCAAGGGTCACTACCACACCTATCTGGTGCTGCCATCGGCCAATACCACAACGGGAGGTGGGGGACATGTTTAAATCACTCGGGCTGGGTATAATCTTGGCAATTTTGGCTTTCTTATTATGGAATGGCATTAACGTGTGGCCGGCCGTCTTAATTTTGGGTCTGGTTGCCGCGCTCTATTACAGTGGAGCCTGGCAACGCATGATGCAAAACCGGCGGCCGCGCCAAGTCGTGGTCAAAGCAAGTACTCCGACCACCTTTGACGATATCGGTGGACAGACCACAGCCAAGAAGGAACTACGAGAAGCTTTGGACTTCATACGGTATCCGGAACGCATTGCCCAATTGGGTATCCGACCGCTTAAAGGCATCTTGTTAACCGGTCCTCCCGGTACCGGAAAGACCATGCTCGCTAAAGCCGCCGCCGAGTTTACGGATTCCGCCTTCTTGTCGGCCTCCGGATCCGAGTTTGTGGAAATGTATGCCGGGGTAGGGGCCCAACGCGTACGCCACTTGTTTGCCGAAGCGAGGCAAATGGCCCGGCGTGACAATCGTACCAGCGCCATTATTTTCATTGATGAAATTGAAGTCATGGCCGGAAAACGAGGTCAACACCAGAGCCACCTCGAATACGATCAAACCTTGAATCAGTTGCTGGTGGAGATGGATGGAATGTCCACCGATGAAGATGTGCGAGTCTTAGTGATGGCTGCCACCAATCGCGCGGATCTGTTGGATGGCGCCCTCATGCGTCCAGGTCGGTTTGATCGAAGTGTGGGTGTCGATTTGCCGGATCGCGAGGGCCGATTGCGGATTCTTCAATTGCATACCCGGAACAAGCCCATGGACCCGGATGTTGATCTTACTCGCGTGGCACAAGAGACCTTTGGATTCTCTGGTGCCCACTTAGAAAGCGTTTGTAACGAAGCGGCTATTCTTGCCTTACGTGACGGCACCACCTCCGTTAACGCCAAACATCTTATGGAGGCGACTGACAAGGTCTTGTTGGGAGAAAAACTTGACCGCACCCTAAGAGATGGAGAACTCAATCGCGTTGCGGTTCACGAAGGGGGCCACGCCATCGTTGCAGAGCTGGTCAATCCAGGATCGGTCTCATCGGTTACCATCTCGCCTCGGGGGATGGCCCTGGGATTTGTGCGGCAAAGCCCAGAGGATGATCGCTTGTTGCAAACTGTATCGGAATTAACGGCCGATATCCAAGTCTGCTTGGCCGGTTCTACAGCGGAACGGCTCATACTCGGCGAGCAAAGCACGGGTGCCTCCAACGACTTCGAAAAGGCTTGGGATATTGCACGTCGCATGGTTTTGTCGGGATTGTCCTCCCTTGGCGTTATTCACGAGGAGGCTCTCTCACCCGAAACGCTGTATCGTACCATTCAAGAGATTATCGTAGCGCAACAAGAACGCGTCGATAGCCTGATTGTACGCCACCAAGCGATTCTAAGTCACTTGGCTGCCTCGCTATTGGCCGCGGAAACACTCACAGGACAAGAAGTGCGTGGCCTCTTGGTTGACAATCAAATCATCGCGTAGTCGCAGAGAACCGGGACTCACTCCCGGTTCTCTCATTTTTTCTCCCGTTCCCGATACGGATTAACCCCAATGCGGCAGATATGGACATGCTGGGCACTGGAGTTGTATTTTTTGGCCAAATGTGTCATGATCAACTGACTTGGTTTGCGGAGGGACGGATGGGTGATTCGAACGGTTGGCATCATCGCCGTCGGTAACGAGGTACTAGTAGGGGAAGTCATCAATACCAATGGAGCCTATGTAGCGTCAAGGCTGTCGGCTTACGGTGTGTCCCCGATTATGCAAATGGTGGTTGGGGATTCGCGTGAGCCTCTTTTGAATGCACTGACTGTGGCCGTCACGCAATGCGATTTGGTGATTACGATCGGCGGTCTAGGTCCGACTCAGGATGATATGACCGTCGCTACCGTAGGAGAATTCGTGGGTTCCCGCCTGATCCAAGACATTGAGTTAACCCAAGCCATCGCAGCTCGGCATTCTCGGCAGCCGGGTTGGGAGGCATCTGTAACCAAGCAAGGAATGGTCATTGAAGGGGCCCAAGTATGGCCGAATAGCGCGGGTACGGCTCCCGGTCAATTAGTTATCGGGAAGTCTTGTACTCTTGTGTTGTTACCCGGGCCCCCAAGAGAATTTAAGGCCCTCGTGTCGGAATCGTTAGAGCCGTGGTTAAAAACCCAGACGGACCGCACCGTGGTACGAGATACCTACACGGTTTTTGATATGGGCGAGTCGACCGTTGCCCATTATCTCGCCCCACTATTAACGGGTCAGCATCCCCGTACCGGCATCTACGCGAGCCCGGGTAGGATTGATATCCGGTTCGAGGATAATGGACCATGGAGTTCTCGTAGCACGGTGACCACCCGTCGCGCTGCAGCATGGGCTCGAGGACTCCTGCCGCAAGCCTTTTATCGGTTGGCAGGCAAGGACCGGGGGGCATACCTGCTCGACGCGTTACAGGCCAAGGGCCTTACGCTCGCCACCATGGAGTCGTTGACTGGAGGCTTGGTGGCCGATCGATTTATCTCCCATCCAGGGGCTTCGGAGAGTCTGGTGGGCGGCGTTATTGCCTACACTGATGCGCTCAAGGTCAAGGCCGGAATCAGCGAATCCCTCTTGGAGAAGCATGGGGCAGTGAGCGTGGAGGTGGCCGGCGCCATGGCTCAAGCCATCAGGAGGGAAACCGGATCCGACCTAGGTATTGCTACGACAGGATACGCTGGGCCCACCGGTGGCGATGCGCAACACCCTATAGGGACATACTATGTCGCGATAGACGGACCCATGGGCATCATGGAGCGGTCTCGCCAGGTACATAGCAACCGACAAGGTGTTCGAACGGCTGCGGTCGAAACCGCGTTAAGCCTATTGTGGGAGTATTTAGAGTTGCCGTTGGAAATCGAGGAATAAACTCGGGGGTTAGGAAACCCCAACGGAAAAAATTTTGCTTCAAGGGAGTGTAGTATGAGCCAAGAACTATTTAAAGCTATGGGCCTTTCGCCTGCCGTACTGAAATCGTTGGAAGACATGGGTTTCGAGGAACCCTCTCCAATTCAAACCCGCACGATCCCCCTTATTATGCAGGGTGGGGACATTATTGGCCAAGCTCAAACCGGAACCGGTAAGACCGCGGCGTTTGGTGTGCCGATTATCGAATCACTGGACCACCGATCCAAACGGGTCCAGGCTCTCGTTCTCGCCCCAACTCGTGAACTAGCCATTCAAGTGTCGGAAGAAATCACGAAAATCGGTCGCCATGCCGGTGTCAAAGTCGTCCCTATTTATGGGGGCCAGTCGTATGACCGACAGATTCGCGCACTAGAACACGGATCCCAAGTAGTTATCGGAACTCCCGGGCGGGTCATGGATCACATTCGGCGAGGCACGCTGAAACTGGACCATGTGAAGCTCGTGGTACTGGATGAGGCGGACGAAATGCTCGATATGGGATTTATCGAAGACGTTGAATTTATCTTGCAAAACGTCCCCACCGAGCGCCAAACGTTACTGTTTTCCGCGACTGTCCCGGACCCTATTGCCCGACTCGCTAAGCGGTATCTGAAGAACCCCGAGCATGTGGCGATTAGTCCAGAACGATTAACCGTCCCTCTCACTGACCAGGTCTATTATGAAGTCCGCGAACATGAAAAATTAGACGGACTCTCACGGATCCTGGACATGGAAGGTGCCGAGCGGACCATAATTTTTTGCCGAACCAAAAAACGGGTCGATGAGCTCGCCGAAGGACTCCAAGCACGGGGATACACTGCCGAAGCCATTCATGGCGACTTAAATCAGGTTCAACGCAACCGAGTCATGAAACACTTTAAAGATGGGGGCAGCGAAATCCTCGTCGCCACCGACGTCGCGGCTCGCGGCTTAGACATTGACCATGTCACTCACGTAGTCAACTACGATTTACCCCAAGACACTGAAAGTTACGTGCACCGCATCGGTCGTACCGGCCGCGCGGGTCGCACCGGTACAGCCATGTCTCTAGTCCTACCGAAAGAATTTCGCCAGTTGCGCCAAATGGAACGGGTTCTGCGTGTACGCCTCAAACGCCGCCCATTGCCAACCCCGGAAGATGTGGCTGAGAAACAACGGGAATCGTTAAAAAATCGTTTAGCGGAAGAAGTGGAACGAGGGGTCCTGCCCGCTTACCAGGACATGGTTATGGAGCTTGCCCAATCTTATGATTCCATCGATATCGCAGCGGCTGCAATTCGACTAATGGTCGAAAAAGGTCGGGAGTCGGCCGTTGACGCGGAATTTGGAGAAACCGGCGCTGAACCCGGTATGGTGCGACTCTTTTTGAGTCTGGGTCGTATGGATCGCGTAACCCCTGCAGACATTGTGCGAGGCCTAGCAGAAGGGGCCGGTATTTCGGGCAGTGTGATTGGATTAATCGACATATACGATCGCTTTACATTTGTCGAAATGCCGAAAGATGCGGCCGCCAAAGTCCTTCAGAACATGAACGCAGTGGTGATCCGGGGTAAGGCTGTAAATATGGAACCAGCCCGTCCTCGATAGCAGGATTTCGGGATCTTTCAGCGAATTGATGCTCGAAGTGGATTTGCGAGGAGGCCGCATAGATGGCGATGGATCGGGAAAAGGCATTAGATTTAGCACTGGCCCAAATTGAAAAGCAATTTGGGAAGGGTTCGATTATGCGACTTGGGGAGGATGCAAACCGGCCTGCGATCGAGGTCGTCTCAACGGGATGCCTGACCCTGGACATTGCGATGGGAGTCGGTGGGCTACCGCGAGGACGGGTCATTGAAATTTATGGCCAAGAATCGTCTGGAAAGACCACCATTGCCCTACACGCGATTGCCGAAGCGCAAAAAGCGGGGGGCGTAGCCGCCTTTATCGACGTCGAGCACGCACTAGATCCCTTGTATGCCTCTAAGTTAGGAGTCGACCTTGACCACCTCTTGATTTCGCAACCGGACACCGGCGAACAAGCCTTAGAAATCGCCGAAGCGCTCGTGCGATCCGGTGCCGTGGATATTGTGGTCGTGGACTCCGTCGCTGCGTTGGTACCGCGAGCGGAAATTGAAGGGGAGATGGGTGATGCCCATGTGGGACTTCAAGCAAGATTGATGTCTCAGGCCCTACGAAAACTTACTGGTGCCATATCCAAGTCCAATACCATCACCGTGTTCATCAACCAGTTGCGGGAAAAAGTTGGCGTGATGTTTGGCAATCCCGAGGTGACGCCGGGCGGCCGGGCCCTAAAATTTTATTCCTCGATCCGGCTCGAAGTGCGTCGCATCGACAGTTTAAAACAAGGCACGGAGGTTGTTGGTAATCGGACGGCGATGATGCCAACCGTTCGAATCACCCATCCGTCCCTCCGCAAACCAAGTCAGTTGATCATGACTCGGTTGCGTTGAAC
>JAKAAL010000058.1:0-2912 GCA_021802375.1 Bacillota bacterium
GCCAAGAACGACGGGATGCGAAAACTTGCGATTGCGGTGCTTTGTACGGGAATCCTCTTGGGTAGTTCGCCCTTGGTTTTTGCTCAAGGCATCGACACCATGGTGCGAACCCAAGCGCAGTCTCTCGATACGCGTGCCTTAGATCAAGAGGTATCGCGCCTGGTAGGGCAACACCCGGGCATGCGCATTCCGTCAACTACGGCGATCGTGAGCGATCTCTTGCATCACAAAAATCCCATGAACCTGCCCACTCTCCTAAATGGGTTGGAAGGAGCCGTGGCGGGCGATCTGGCGGTGGAAGGCCGCGTCCTCGGGATTATCTTTGTTCTGTCCGTAATAGCGGCCGTGTTGGGGCGGCTTACCGATTCTTTGGGTCAGGGGGGCGTTGCTGAGGTATCACGGCTTGCGGTGCTGTCGGCCCTGATCTTGGTGGCTCTCCATTCGTTCGGCGTAGCCATTGCGATGGTGACGGGTCTCATCGGGGAGCTCTGGCATCTCATGGAGGCGATTATTCCGCTCTTGGTGGTGCTCATGGCGGGGTCCGGGGCCTTTGCCTCGGCGGGCATATTTCATCCCCTGATGCTTTTTACCGTGAACCTGGTGGCGCTCTTAACCCGGGATTGGGTCCTCCCTCTCATCTTGTTTGCCACCATCGTGGAATTAGTGGGGCACTGGTTGCCAAAGTTCTCGTTGCATCACCTGGGCCAACTGATGCGGACCACGGGACTGACGCTGCTAGGCGGCCTCCTGACCTTATTCTTGGGGGTGATGGCTGTCGAGGGCGCGGCGGGGTCAGTCGCGGATGGGGTGACGCTGCGGACGGGGAAGTTCCTGGCCAACACCTTTGTGCCGGTAGTTGGCAAGATGTTCTCCGATGCCATGGAGGCGGTACTTGGCTCGTCGTTGTTACTCAAGAACGCGGTCTCGGTGGTGGGGGCGATGGCCATTATCGTGATGGTAGCATTCCCACTCCTCAAGCTGTTTTTAATGATGATTTTATATCGACTGGGCGCGGCCGCTACCGAACCTCTCAATGTTCCGGGGGTGAGCCCAACTTTAGGCACGATGGCCAATGCCCTGGGGTGGCTGGTGGCGATTAGCGGGGCCGTAGCCTTGATGTTTTTTTTGGTGGTCACGGTCGTGGCGTCGGCGTCCAACGGGGTGGTGCTGTAAGTGGTGGCGGCAATCGGCACTTGGGTCAAAGCGTTAATTGTCATTGTACTGCTTGGCAATCTGGCAGAATTCGTGCTTCCAAAGGGGGATTTGCGGCGCTATACAGGATTGGTGGTGGGGCTAATTTTGCTGTTAGCCATGGTAAGCCCGGTCTGGAATATCCTCCATGGCACGCGCCCCAGTCTGATTCAGCAGCAGCTAATGGGTACCCCGAGCACGCAAGGTCTACATCAGGTGATCCAACAAGAGGAATGGGACCAAGCGGCAGCCATGGTGTTGACCTTTCCGGGGGTGAGCGGCTGCACCGTGCGACAAAGAGGACCCAAAGTGGTGGTGGCGGTCGTGGTCGATCCGAAAGTGAACCACAAAGACCTACGACAGTACATCGCCGGGGCTTTACAAGTATCGCTCGGAAGAACCGTATCGGTGCCGGCTGAGATCAAAATATCCGTTCTCTCCACCAGGACCCATGCGGGTAACCCAAACACACGTCAAAAGGAGGGCTAGGCATGCCCACTCGATTTACCGACTGGTGGCGGCAGATGACCACGCAGGATCGTCCCATGCTCATCCGACTCGTGGTGGTAGGGGCGCTGGGTGTGGGACTTCTAGCATTTAGTGGGTTAGGCTCCCCACCGCATAAGTCGGTCACGCCTAGCCCAGCCACCACATCGCTCTCTGGACAGGAGGCGGTCGTCGGCACTCAACTCACACACATCTTAGAAGCGATTCCGGGTGTTGGCGCGGTCTCGGTGGCGGTGACCCTGGACCGCACCATTCAAAGCCAATATGTGACCTCGAATCAGGGACTTACTAGCCCGAGTTCTAGTCCGCTCATGGTCACCAACCAGCAGGGGAGCTCGGTCGTGCCCCTGGACCAGGTGGGTCCCCTGGTAGGAGGAGTCGTGGTGGTGGCCAAAAGTGCTAATAACCCCAATATCCGGTCCGAGCTCGCAGAGGCAGTGCAAACTTTATTACAAGTTCAGGCCTATCAGGTGCTGATATTGCCTAACTAGGGCAAGAAGAGAAAGGAGCTAATTCCATGAAGCGACCCCAGATGATTCGATTTGCCGCGTTCGTGACCGTACTGGCGGTGCTACTCGGTTACGTGGTGTACCATCGTACTCAAGCCAATACCACGGTAATGACGGGGGTCAGTACCCCCACCAATAAAACGGCCCAACATGTCGCCAGTCTAGAGAATTACTTCGTAAACTATCGGATGCATCGGGACCGGCTGATGAGCCAGGAAATTGCGACCTTAAAGACCTTAGTCAACAATCCGAGCATCAGTCAAACCGCCAAGGATCAAGCTGCCGCGACGATGGTCGCGGATACCCAAGAACTAAAGCACGAAACCCAGATTGAGGGTCTCTTGAGCGCCCAAGGATTCCCTTTGAGTGCCGTGACGATCGCAGGCAATAAGGTCGATGTGACAATTGGCGGGGCCACGGTATCCAATCAACAGGTGGCGAGAATTGCCGCCGTGGTGACTCAAGTGACATCGTTACCCCCTGAGAACGTGGTCATTGTTCTAAAGAAGTAACTCTGTCCCATGGATTAGAGGGGGTTGGGCCCGGGTAGGCCCGATCCCTTCTTTTGTGAGAGAGTCTGATGCATCGGATGGGAAGTCCGTCCGCAGTAGCAAATGGGGATAGTCACCTCACTTCTGTCTAGAATGCAGAAATTTATTTTACAATATATGGAAGTGGCTTATCATAAGAATTGAGAGTCTAGGT
>JAKAAL010000058.1:2922-11617 GCA_021802375.1 Bacillota bacterium
TGCTGGGCGGAGGAGACTATGGACCGGAGAATGCATCAATCAAAGGAGCTATTAGATGAGTAGAGTGCTTATTGATCCAAATCAGTGGGAAGGAACTGTTCGACATGCTAATGCGCGGGGAAGATATTTACTAGATGATCTGGCAGACAATATAAAAACCTGGCAAGCGCTGCTTAAAACGGGATCGTTGGGACTTTATGATAAGCATCAAGTACCGTTAGCACAATCTTTTGAGGTCATTGGCGGCGCTACAGCACTTTTGTATCGCATGCCGCTAGAGCGCCATGGCGAAGTGGTGGCCACCCTAATTTCGCCTTATACGCGAGAGCGCATCGCTTCCCTTGGACCCGTAGAACATTTAGTTCTGCAACTCGCGTTGGTGTTAGCGGATTTGACAGAGTGGGCGGAGACCGAGGCCGAGCGTCGAGGGGAAAAGTTACGATTAGTCGAGGAATACGGTATGACGCCAGAGGTTAGAAAGCTTCTTGCCCTCTGTGGCCTCCAAGAAGACATTGTTCAGGTCATGGTCACTTTTGAATTGGGGACAAAAACCCCTTTTCAACATATGGAAATTCTGCGACGCTTTATCATTGCGGAAGTTTGGCGCTACCGTGAGGTATTTCCCTGGATAGCCTACCGTCCGGACGGGGTCATGACCTTATGCCCGAACACCCGAACGGGGGAAATGTTTCCCCAGGTCCAAGCATGGATTCGAGCATGGACTAAGAGTCACCCGGATCTCCCCATTCGAGTGTATATACAGGAAGTTGCGCAATTGGGGGACCTGCCGGCAGCGCTCCATGTAGCCGAGACCATGATGCAATTTTCCGCACGGTTTGGGATTTTCGGCATGGTAAATCCCGTGGTTGATAAACACTACGTGAAGATCTTAGCGGGGATCACTCCGGAGGACCTCGCCCAACTGGTCCATACCGTCCTCGGACCGCTGTTACGACCAGAGAATTACATGATTTTATGCACCCTAGAAACCTACTTAGGGCAAGGCCAGTCTTTGGCCAAGACCGGCAAGGCCCTATATGTCCATCCCAATACCGCTCTCTATCGAATCAGGCAGGCAGAAAAGCTGATCGGCATGGATCTTAAAAACACCGAACAGCTCACGACAGTATGGATTGCCTTACGGGGCCATAGTCTCCTTTCAATTCGTCACGGCTATGAGACGTGACTCTATTTGGCCAGGGGACGATCTGGATCGGCCGTCTCTTTAGTCGTTGCCATAGGGATGCGCGGCCGAATGTCGGCAATCACGGGATAGATTAATGCCGCCGCAACCGCGCCAATGATTTGGGCCAAAAGGTAGATGGGAACCTCACGCCATAGGTTGGCTCCGCCAAGAATCCAATCGGCCAGTATGGGGCCTACGGTACGTGCCGGATTAATTGCCGCTCCTGAGACATTGCCGAGGAGGATAATCAGACCGGCTATATTGAGCCCGATAATAATCCCGGCCCAACCCGAAGGGGCCTTACGATTGACGGCAAGTCCGTACACCCCCAAAACTAAACAAAATTGGCCGATCCCTTCGGCAATCCCTGCTCTCCATAGGGGGACGCCGGGAAATGGGCCGGGGGCACCTAGTCCACCAATTAGCCAAGCGGCTTTCCCGTATACCAAAGCGATGGCGAACGCGCCCAGACTGGCTCCGACAAACTGGGCGACCCAATAACCGACGGCATCGCGCCACGCAATATGCCCATTGACCAGCAAGGAAAGCGTGACGGCTGGATTAATATGGGCCCCGCTGACATGGCCGAAGACATAGATCATGGTCATGATGGCAAAGGCAAACGCCAGACCAATGGCTAACCATTCCGCACTGCCTCCTAATGCCCCGATCCCGATGTCACTGACCGTGTAACGGGGAGCCCCGTGGCTTAAGATGAGTGTCATCGCAGCGGTGCCGGCGCCGACAAACACCAAAAAAAAGATACCAATTGATTCGGCCAGCATTTTTTGCCCCAAGGTATATTTTTCTACCATCTGAATCCTCCATTCACGGGTTGCTGATGATGTGGTTTTGTGCCATTTGAATTCCGCCGGGTAACCGGGTCAAACCCGGTTACCCTTTGGAAATCAGAAGGCTTAGCGGTTGGGGTGGATGAGCACCTTGGTGTAGCCCTCAATGCGCTTATCGAACTTCTGGTAGGCCATTGGCGCCTCTTCTAGAGAAATTTCGTGTGACACCACAAAGCTCGGCCGAGCCTTCCCCGAAACAATTAAGTTACGAAGCTGCCGATTATAGGTCTTAACGTTGCACTGCCCCGTGCCCATTTTCAAACCTTTTTCGAAGAATTTGCCGACCGGAAACGAGAGAAATCCCTCTTTGGCATGGGGATCTACACCTCCCGGATCCGATGGCACGTATAGGCCCGGGATACCGAGACCTCCGGTCGGACGCACAATGCGAACCATAGACACTAAAACCGTGTTGGGGACCTCCCGGCCTCCTTGGGTGGCTTGGTATCCGACCGCATCCACTGCCCGATCGACCATGGCGCCATGACGTCGTTCCAAGATTTGGTCCACGGCGTCACCTTGGTCAAAATTGATCGGAATGGCACCTATTGATTGTGCTCTTTCGAGACGCTCTGGTACCCGGTCAACCGAGTATACTTCTGACGCCCCTCGCAGCACAGCACTGTAGGCAGCCATCAGTCCCACTGGGCCGCCCCCGAAAACGACAACGGATTCACCCGGTTGGAACCCAGATAAGGTGACGCCATGCCAACCCGTCGGGAATATATCTGCCAATAAAGCGAAGTCGGCCTCATGCTCCTTTCCCGCGGGAAGACTCAGGGCGTTAAAGTCGGCGTAAGGTACCCGAAGATACTGGGCCTGTCCACCGGGATAGGGGCCCATGGCCACATACCCATAAGCGCTTCCAGCAAACCCGGGATTAACCTCTGTACAAAAGCCTGTGAAGCCGGCCTCGCAATTTTGACAATGTCCGCAACCGATGTTAAACGGCATGACGACACGGTCCCCAACCTGAAGCCGGGAGACAGCGGAACCGATCTCCATCACGATTCCCATGTTTTCGTGTCCGAACACAATCCCGGGCTCTGCCGCGGTGCGTCCTTCGTACATGTGTAAATCTGACCCACAAATGCACGATGTGGTGATTTTGACGATAACGTCCTCGGGATGCAAAATCCGAGGTTCGGGCACTTCATCGACCGCCACCTCAAACGGGCCTTGATATACCACTGCTTTCATCGTGTTACCTCCTTTAGAGCGCTTTATGGTACTAGGGACCCAACAGCGCCGAGGTTCCCCGGGGTGGCCGGTTTTTTCGGCGTCTTTTGGTACCAGAGAATTAGGACCGGTTATGATAAAATCCTTTTGGCTCCATGATTTTTGTGGAGAGACACAAGGATAGGGGACGGATTTAGGGTGCTTCACAATATATAGGTTGGGTGAGGGAGCACCAAGCCGAAGAGGATTGCGACCAGGAATTCGGTCAATGTTCGACGCCCCAATGCTTCATGAATACATTGTCGCGTTCGGCTCCAGCGTGTCGATCGAATGGCTTTGGGACATGCTAAGGTGCCCTAGACAATGCGGAACGAATGTGGTCTATTAATGGAGGACAAACCGGAGGTGTTCCATGTTCAACAAGATTTTAGTGGCCAACCGCGGGGAGATTGCGATCCGCGTGATGCGAGCAGCTAAGGAGTTAGGCATTAAAACGGTAGCCGTTTACTCTGATGCTGATAAGGCGTCTCCTCATGTTCAATATGCCGACGAGGCCTTCCCGATTGGGCCGGCACCCGCTCAACTCAGTTACTTACACATTCCGAATATTATCAATGCCGCGATCCAGACCGGAGCCGAAGCCATCCACCCGGGTTATGGATTCTTGTCGGAAAACCACCATTTCGCGGCGATATGTGAGACGTGGGGCATTGTGTTTATTGGCCCCCCAGCTCAAGCCATTGAACATATGGGGATTAAGGCCGAGGCCCGACAGATGATGGCTCAAGCCGGCGTTCCCGTGATTCCCGGCACCGAGGGCACCATTAGTGACCTCGAAGAAGCTCGGGCTATTGCAGAAACCATCGGGTACCCAATGCTAGTCAAAGCCTCGTTCGGTGGCGGCGGCCGAGGGATTCGGATCGTCGAAAATGCGGATGAACTAGGTGACGCCATCGAACGTGCCAGCCGAGAAGCCAAATCTGCCTTTGGGCAGGGCGACGTTTATTTGGAAAAATATCTTAAAAGGCCCCGCCACATTGAAATCCAGGTGTTAGCCGATCAGTTGGGACACACCATTGCCCTCGGCGAGCGAGAATCGTCGCTGCAACGCCGCCGCCAAAAGGTATTAGAGGAAGCGCCTTCGGTTGCGGTGACACCTGAACTACGGCAGAAAATGAGTGAAGCCGCGATTAAGGCGGCCGAGGCCGTGGGATACACCAGCGCGGGTACCTTAGAGTTTTTGCTCGATGAGGATGGAAAGAACTTTTACTTCATGGAGATGAATACCCGGGTTCAGGTGGAACATGCTTGCACCGAAATGGTCACGGGGATAGATATCGTCAAGGAACAAATCCGTGTCGCGGCCGGGCTGCCGCTTTCGATTACTCAGGATCAGGTGGCTATGAACGGCTGGAGTATTGAGTGTCGCATTAATGCCGAAGATCCCTCTAAACAATTTCGGCCTAGTCCGGGCACAGTGACCCTGTGGCAAGAGCCAGGGGGACCCGGGGTTCGTGTGGACGCCGGCGCGAGCACCGGATATGAAGTGCAGTCGTTTTATGATTCCTTATTGGCTAAAGTGGTGTGTTGGGGCCGGACCCGTGAAGAGGCCATGGAACGTATGCGTCGTGCCTTAGATGAATTTAAGATTGAAGGGGTCAAAACTACCCTAGAATTGCATCGGAACCTATTGACGGACCCCGATTTCCAAAAGGGTGCGATTCACACCAACTTTCTGGCGGAACGCATGGAAGGCGCCTAAGAGGGAGGGGAATATGGGAGACTCTGATGCCAGCGTGGTGCCATCAATCCAGATCGCAAACGACGTCATCGCCTCTATTGCGGGCTTGGCGGCCGCCGAGGTTAGTGGTGTTGCCAGCATGGCTGGCGGGCTAACCGGTGGTATTTCCGAAATGCTAGGCAAGCGGGGGCCCGCTAAAGGGGTTAAGCTGGAGGTCGAGGGCAACCAAGTAGGACTCGATTTGTATGTGGTGATCCGTTATGGTTGCAAGATCCCGGAAGTAGCGGGTCAACTTCAAGAGCGGGTAAAAGTGCAGATCGAAAATATGACGGGCTTGACCGTATCGCATGTGAATATTCACGTACAAGGAGTGTCTTTTGAACCCGAGCCAACGTCCAGCGAATCTTAAAATAGGGGAGGCATTGTCATGGCACGTCATCGCGGACGGGAAGTCGCCCTACGTGTTTTGTTTGAGCATGATCTGGCTCACGCCGAACCGCAAGGCCTTTTAGATCACGCCTTGGTCGATGAAACGGCAATGAACCAAGAGTTCGCACGGGCTCTGGTCGAGGGTGTTGTCGAACACTCTGAGGAATTAGATGATCGGATTGGGAAGGCAGCTATTGATTGGAAGCTCAGCCGGATGCCGACGATTGATCGCAATATTTTACGGTTGGCAACCTACGAAATGCTTTACGCGAGGGACGTGCCGATTTCCGTCATCATAAGTGAAGCCTTAGAACTTGCCCAGGATTATAGTACGATAGACGCGAAAAAGTTTGTCAATGGGGTACTGTCGACCTTGGCACATGAAATGCGCCCGGAGGGTGATCAGGATCGGCACACGACGTAACACGGTTCCGCGCGTACTTGGCATAGACACCAGCGCTTATACGACCTCACTAGCCGTCGTCAACGGAGGGCGGGTCGAATGGGAGGCCCGTGAAGTACTTCTGGTGCCACCTGGTCATCGCGGACTAAGGCCGAGTGATGCAGTCTTCCAGCACGTAAGGAGCCTTCCCGAGCTTTATGCGCGATGCGAAACCGAGACCAACGGGGTGGCGTTTCGGGCTGTAGCGGCATCCACCCAGCCGCGGCCGGTTCCGGACTCCTACCTGCCTCCTTTTGTAGCCGGAACCTCAGCGGCCAAGGTTATTGCCCAGTCTTTAAAGATTCCCTTATTCCGCACGACGCATCAAGAAGGGCATATCCGAGCCGGCCTCTACGGCGAAGAGAACGCGTTTGGAGCACATTTTCACGTACTCCACATTTCGGGAGGCACCACCGAGCTTTTGCGTGTGACTCGTGTGGGCCCTGGGCGCTTCGATGTCGTCCGGGTAGGGGGTAGTGACGACCTATTTGCGGGACAGTTTATCGACCGGGTCGGGGTGGCCCTCGGGCTCCCTTTCCCAGCGGGAAAGGCTCTCCAAGAGCTGGCCAGTGAGAGTCGGAATCCGGTGGCGCTGCCGACGGTCTCACCACGGCAGAACAAGGATGGGGTATGGACCAGTTTCTCGGGTCTTACTACGGCAGCCGAGCGTTCCATCCTTCAGCACGATGCCAAAGACGTGGCACGAGGAGTCGAAATGGCGCTGAGCCGGACTCTGATCGCACTGGTCCTAAAAGGGATGCTACCCGGACCCCTCTTGGTTGTCGGGGGGGTCGCGGCCAATCGCCAATTGCGTGACGACTGTGTCACCCAGCTTAACGCTCAGCAGGGATGGCGGGTACGCTTTGGGACGCCAGAATTGAGTCGGGATAATGCGGTAGGCGTCGCCTTGATTGGATGGGATCGACTCACCGCGAGTGAGGGAGGATAAAGATGTCGCAAATTCTCGATGGGAAAGTAGTGAGCGCCCAAGTACGGACAGAGGTTCGGGAAAAAGTCGCGAACTATCGGGAACGGACCGGGAAGCAGCCGGGTCTCACCGTGATTTTGGTGGGGGATGATCCGGCATCGGCGATTTATGTCGCGAGCAAAGAAAGAGCGTGTCATGAGGTGGGCATTAGTTCACGCACCGTGCGTTTGGCCAGCACCGCGACTACGGAGGATGTGGTCCGCGCGGTGATGACGGCCAATCAGGATCCCACTGTGCATGGAATTTTAGTGCAAATGCCGCTGCCATCCGGGGTTAATGGTCAACAAGTACTCGAGGCGCTCGACCCGGCCAAAGATGTTGACGGACTGACTACCCATAGTCAAGGATTGCTGGCCAAAGGCTCGCCAGGGCTTTACCCTTGCACCCCATTTGGGGTGCTCCGGCTATTAGACTATTATGAGATCCCGATCCGGGGCAAACGGGCGCTAATCATTGGTCGTAGCGTCCTCGTCGGACGTCCCATGGGACTGTTGTTGCTGGGGCGTGATGCCACCGTGACCTTTGCCCATTCCCAGACCAGAGATCTGCCCCAGTTAATCAATGATGCGGAAATTTTGGTTGCAGCCCTAGGTCGTCCGAAGATGATTCAGGGCGATTGGATTCGGCCGGGAACGGTAGTGGTGGATGTTGGAATTAATCGGCAGGGCAAGAAAGTGGTGGGTGACGTGGATTTTCAAGAGGCTCAAGAGAAAGCGGCTTGGATTACGCCGGTACCCGGTGGAGTGGGACTGATGACCGTATCCATGTTGCTCGAAAATACCTGGCAAGCGTTCTTTAGCCGCGAAGGTGCGCAATGATCCAGGGCAACCCAGTGTTGCGGGTAAGTCAATTGGTACAGGCCATTCGGCAACTGGTGGAGGGGGTGCCGGGTTGGCAAAAAGTCTGGGTCGAGGCGGAATTGTCGGGGGTGAAGCGCCATACTTCCGGGCACTGGTACTTTACCTTAAAAGATGATCAAGCGCAGTTACGCGCGGTGATGTTCCGACGTGACGCGGTGGGACTGGCAATGCCGCTTAGAGATGGGATGCAGGTTCAAGTGTTAGGACGGGTAGGCGTATTTGAACGGGATGGTCAGACCCAATTTTATGTGAGCGCAGTGCGCGACATCGGCATGGGTCGCGCACAACAGGTGCTAGAGCAACTGACCCAACGACTCGCGGCGGAAGGGGTGTTCTCTCGGCCCAAACGCATGGTGCCACGCCTGCCTCGCGCCATAGGGGTGATCACCTCGGAGACCGGTGCCGCGCGGCGCGACATAGAGGCAGTGATTGCGCGGCGGTATCCCGGAATGCCGGTGAGACTGTATCCGGTTGTGGTTCAGGGGGAGATTGCACCCGCGGCGGTTGCGGCGGCTCTACTTAGTGTCTCGGCGTCTGACGTGGATGTGGTCATTGTGGGCCGGGGCGGTGGATCAAAAGAAGACCTCAGTGCGTTTAATGATGAACGGGTCGTGCGTGCCGTGGTCCAGTGTGCGGTTCCAGTGATTTCGGCCGTCGGACACGAAATCGACACCACCTTAGTCGATTTGGCCGCGGATTTACGGGCGGCCACACCATCGGCGGCCGCGGAACTAGCGGTACCCGAACACGACCGCCTATTGGCCTGGCAAACTACGCTCTGGCAGCGTTCGGAGACGGCCGTGCGGCAGCGACTGCAATGGGAAGCTCGGCGGCTATCGGGATGGATCGAGCACGGGGTGTTACGACGACCCGACCAATTGGTCCGAGAGAGTCGAGTCCATCTCGACCGTCTCGGAGAGCGGGCGGATCGAGCCTGGGAAGCCGAGACCAGCACCCAACGCCATCGATGGGAACGCATTCAAGCCGTTCCCGGCCGAATCCAATCGCCCTGAATCATC
>JAKAAL010000059.1 GCA_021802375.1 Bacillota bacterium
ATGCCAATGAGGGACAAGGCGAATTGTATAAAGCGAAAGTCTTCATAGTTTTTGGTAGCTTGATAATATCTATGATACTCTACGGACTCGCTTTTGGCTGGATCTTTGGCATAGGTCTTGCCCTGATCATCGCCATTCATGAATCCGGACATGTGTTGGCAAACAGGCGCAAGCACCTTGACGCATCCTGGCCTGTCTTCATTCCCTTCCTAGGTGCCCTTATCAACTTGCGTCAAATGCCTCGAAACGCGGACGACGAAGCGTTTATCGGCATAGCCGGTCCCATTTTTGGATTGGCAGCTACATTGATCACCTTGGGAATTTATGAATCGACCCATATTCCCGTTTTCCGCTGGCTGGCATTGTTTGGGTTTTTCATGCATATTTTTAATTTAATGCCAATCGTTCCCTTAGACGGAGGGCGTACTGTGTCTTTTCTAGGATGGAAAGCGTGGATCATGGGTCTGATAGGATTATTAGTCTTGCTGTTTTATGATCCCTTTAACGGCCAAGTGCATTTTGACTTGCTAACGGTGGTAATTCTAGCATTCATCATTTGGAACTTCATCGGGCGTGTTAAACATGGCCCGGGGCAAGATTACAATGCTATTCCGTTATTGCATAAGTGGGGATATACTCTTTTATGGGCTGGCTTAATGCTGATGTCCATTGTGGGATACTTAGCAACAGGATCGCAGGTTGTTTTAATGCATTAGGCTCAAACCCCAAAATCCCATACAATCTTCTGCAACAGCACCTTTTTTCACCACTTCTGAAACGCACCTCGTCAAGGACAGCAGATGAAGAAAGCAATTTCACCGAGCAATATCAGTTTTGTTTTCTGTAAAATGGAGCCTCGTGATCTGGATTGATACACTCGCGGTATTTGTCTACGATCTTTTTTAAATCGTCCCATGCTTTAACTTTCCACTGAGGATTACGCAATAGAGCCGCAGGATGGTAAGTCGCTAAAAAGAATACGCCTCCCCGCTCATGCCATCGGCCTCTGGCTGCACTTAAAGAAGATATTCCCAAGAGAGTTTGCATGGCGGTTGCACCCAGCAGCACGACGATCCGTGGCGAAAGATACCGAAGCTGAGCTGTTAAGTGGGGCCAGCAGGCACGGCGTTCCTCCTGTGTGGGTGTTCGGTTAAAAGGAGGGCGGCACTTAACCACGTTCAGAATATAAACGCCATGAAACCGATCAAATCCGGCCGCATAAAGCATCTTATCCAGTAACCGTCCAGCTGGACCAACAAATGGACGAAGCAACCGATCTTCTTCTTCTCCGGGCCCTTCCCCAATGAACACTAGGGGAGGATTGTGGCTGTCACCTTCGCCAAAGACCACACCGTGAGCCTCTTGGCGCAAGGAACATCTTTCACACGACAAAATGTCCTCGCGTAATCGGAGAAATTCTTCATCATCTGACGATTGTTCAATCATGAGTAAGCACCTGACCTTTCCGAGGCAAAAATTCCGCCCATTCCAAGCACAGTGATGCCAACAAATATCCGCCAACGGCATCCCAAATCCAGTGACCGCCCGTGGCCACGACTGAAATAGCTGCAATTGTTGCGGCGATAATTCGGAATTTGGGCGAAAGAAACAGCCCGTAC
The DNA here is from genome assembly GCA_021802375.1 of Bacillota bacterium. Next base: position 1,620 of record JAKAAL010000059.1, read on the forward strand.
GCATAAGTAATTCGAAACACATGACCGCTGGGAAAGCTCCCGTTGAACAGATGGGAAGACACAAGGCGGACGGACGCCGGTCCTGAATGAATTTGGCGTATCCATCCCACCACCGTAGAGGGTTCAATATTAGTCCAAATAATAAGGCGTTTAAGGTCCCCGGAAGGTGGTACGTTGGGAGGAAAGGCCGTCGCCACAAAATGTTTGGCCACAACTTCGATTACGCTGCCCAAAACAAAAAAACCTAAGATCCACCAATGAGCTGTCTCTTTGCCAAACTGACCACTAGCCACATAAAGAACGATCAAGGTCGTTAGGGGAATACCGCCTACAACCCAGATAAGTTGCAATACCGGATATCGCCGGCCCCACGGTTCGAGAAATTGGCTAGTCGTTACATCCAGGGCATGAATTTGCACGCTGGGTGCCAATGCCATCGCGACAAGAAATCCCACCAGCCAAATAAGCCATATTTTCCGCATAATAGTTATCATTGAAGCATGCTTTGCCGTTGCTGTCATCTCTTTTACGCTAAGGGTCAAAATTATCCCTTCCCGGTTCATCCTCCCGCTTCTTCAGGCTGCGAGTACCGGCATGTGCCGCCCACAATTCCCCCTAACACCCGTGCCCGTCATCCAATGCGATTCAATCTCCTTCCCTCTTCATAGCCGTCGTCTGATTGCGTAGAATGAAGGCATACTCACTTAATTGGACATGCCCACACTACTGACACAACCAAGTATGCACAATCTAGACACGACCGTGGCTGCATGAAAAAATGGACAGGAGGTTATTATGGATACCCCAGGCCTCACCAATCATAACCAGACCCTTAACACCACCCCGTCAAAATCCCAAGGTCGGCCGGTAGCCGTTATTACCGGTGGCACTCGGGGCATTGGCCTGTCAATAGCCAAAAAACTGGCCGACGAAGGCTATGCCCTTGCCTTAATTTATCAACGCCACCACCAATTCGCCCGACAAGCCCGCGACATACTGCGAAAGACGGTACCTGTGGAAATTTTTCAGTCCGACGTACGTCACTGGGATACGCTAAGAGACACTATCGCTTCCATTCATACAGCATGGGGCCCTATTTCCGTCGCCGTCCACAACGCCGCCTCAGGTGTCGCCCGACCTTTGTTGGAGACAACCCTCCGCCATTTTGATTTTACGTTGGAAGTTAACGCAGGGGGGCTCATTGGACTAGCACAAGCGGTTGTTCCCAAAATGGCCACACCTGGTCGCATAATTGCCATAAGTAGTTTGGGGGCACGGGTTTCCTATCCCGATTATGGCCTCGTCGGTGCATCCAAAGCCGCAATGGAGGCTATCGTTCGACAACTGGCCCGAGAATTGGGAAGTCAAGGGATCACGGTAAATGCCATAGCCCCGGGTCCTATACCTTCTCCCACGTTGTCTCATTTTGAGCAAGGAGAATCCTGGGTACAGAAGTTTATTGAAAAAGTCCCTATGCACCAAGCCCTAAGTGACAATGATGTGACTCAAGCATTGTGTTGTCTAATCCAACAACAGATGATAAACGGCCAGACTCTCACAGTGGATGGCGGATTTCTCACCATGGCTTAATGTCGTCCCCACTTGCTAGTATCCAGAGGCTGGGAGAAGATTTGACCAACCGGGAAACGACGTGACCTGGTCCTCCATCAATAATATTCGGGTGAAGGTAGGCCAGCGTATTATGAACGTGAGGCCAGGACACGGGTTCAACAGTTTGTCTGATTAGACGAAATTGAATTTCTGCAGGATTTCTCGTCACAAACCCATCTATGCCACTAATCCAGGGTATGCCCGGAACACCCCACCGCAAATTTTGTAAAGATTGAGTTAAACACGGAATAACCGCGTCCATCAAAATGCAGTGCGAGGGAATTCCTGATGGAACGGGCATAGTGCGGCCGCCAAGTTGGGCTATTTGTGTTCGGATAGCCTGGAGATCCTCTGAGGATCCCGATAACAAATGAACCCGCTCTGTGTAAGTAACTGACACATAAACACCTTTGTAGCGCGAGTTCATTACTAACTCGGCTAAACAAGTACTATTAAGTCCCAATACCGCTATCATAGTACCCTTACGGGCGTATTCCTGCATACATTGAGCACGAGCCAACACCGCCTGATAACCGTCCTCCCGGCTGAGAGCCCCAGTTGCCATGGCAGCGGCAAATTCTCCCAGGCTGATTCCGGCAGCAGCTATCAGCTCGAAATCCATATCGCTCAAGCACTCAAGCGTGCTCATATGATAAGCTATCAAAGACATCTGACGCTCAATCTGTGATGAATTTTCACTTAGAGCTGATAGTGACGGAATCTTCTGTCCACACAAATCCGATAAGGCCAAGAGATTATCCTTAAACACTGGGTGTTGGTCAAAACGCGTATCCAAGCGGGTGTCTCCCTGACCCGCAAAAACGATGATTCCGCGCCTCGGCTCAACGGGTTTCAATCGCCTCATTCGAACCATCTCCCCATGGCAATCGTCGCATTTTGGCCCCCCAAGCCAAAAGAATTGGACAACAAGACTTCTACCGATGCAGCACGGGAAGATGTGACGATGTCTAAGGGACAATCCGGGTCGATATGTTCACAACCCATCGTTGCCGGAATGACCTGCTCGTTTAGAATCTTCGCACTCACAACCGCCTCGACAGACCCGGCCGCCCCCAACAAATGACCCACACTGCCCTTGATAGAAGACACCGCGCAGTGGGTACCCACCACTTTAGCAATAGACATCCATTCGGACCGATCTCCGATGACAGTCGCCGTACCATGAGCATTGACATAATCGACTTCCCCTGGAGTGATGCTGGCATCACGAAGAGCCCGATCCATAGCCCATTGTTGACCATGTCCATCGGCAGCGGGCGCTGCGGGGTGCTCTCCATCGCCCGCAGAACCATAACCGAGAATCTGCGCATAAGGTTTCGCGCCACGCGCCAAAGCTACTTTCTCGCGTTCCAACACCAAAATCGCGGCACCTTCTCCCATAACCATGCCCGAACGGTTCACATCGAATGGTCGACACGCCTGATCGGGATCTGAAACAGTGGACAGAGCTCGTGTCTGCATAAGGCCTGTAACCATTTCCGGAATAAAAAGCGCTTCGGTTCCCCCGGCGACCACCACATCCGCCCGTCCCATGCGGATCATATCGGCAGCCACTCCCAGCGCGTCTGTTCCGGCCGCACACGCGGTGGTCACTGTCAGGTTCATGCCGTGCAAGGACAACTCCATGGCTATTCTTGCGGCAGCCATGTTAGGTATAAAGGCTGGGACAAAAAAGGGCGATAATCTGTCCCCTCTCTCATAACTTAAGGTGCCTGAGCGAAACGTTCCGAGTCCGCCCACGGCATTGCCAATGACCACTCCAATACGGTGAGAAGGTACGGACAACGCGGGGTTTCCAGCTTGACTCCACGCTTCTTTTGCTGCCACTAAAGCAAAGTGAACGAAACGGTCAGTCTGCCTCAACACCTTAGGATGGATATCAGAGGCTAGAGGAAAATCAATCGGAGCCCCCACTAGCGCTTTGGGTGACAAACCCTCTACCATTCGCAAAGCCTTTTTCCCCAACAATAACTCGGTCCACAGAGTTTCTACACCGATTCCATAAGGAGTTATGGCACCCATTCCTGTTATCACAACCCTACATTGACCCATCTCCGGCGGGCGACAATCCTTCGCCTCTGGCCGCGGCGCGGAAACCCGGTTTTTTGCGTCCGGCGGAAACAAATTTTCCTGCATAATGAGAATCCTCCTGCACAGAATAATGCTCGTTCTTTGAGTTGTGCCAAAAGTCCAAAGGAAGAGAAGTGCCGCCTTTCCGAAAAAGATGAGGACGCAAGAAGCGCATGTACTAAGAAGTCATCTGTACTCCTATCTTGACTGGTGCCAGTCACACCCAAAAAGGACATCGCTCAAATCGGGTTGGCGCCAGAATGTTCACACAGACAATTCCTAAGGTCTAATCCAGAAATTAACTGAAAACACAAGACTTCATAGGCTCTATTTTGGGAGCGTGAGTTTTGGCTCTTGACATTACTCCTCATCTTTTGTCATTGTTTTCTTAATTGTTGAATCACCCGCTTATTATAGCGCATGTTGCGTGCCGTCGATGGTATTGGCTACGGGATTCAGCAACTAAAGAAAGGGGTATTATCCATCATGGCTTCCTCTGCTAAACGTATATTACAGTGGAAGGACAATGTTTGTTATGTTTGCCGCCAACGGCCTGACGTCTCTACGGGGTTTCCCATAAGCTATTGGGGAGATGCCGATGGAGTTCAGGCCTGTTGGATTGCTCCGGCCTGGAGTGTTAACCAACAAGGATTTGTGCACCCTGGGGTCATCGCAAGTGTAGTGGACGATGCTATGGGACACGCCATTTATCATTCCACCAAAGTGGCTTGCATGACCGCAGATATATCTATTCACCATCACGGTGCTGTATTTCCTGACCATCCCTTACAGATTCAGGGTTGGGTCCAGATTCAGGATCGCCGCATCATTCATGCCCATGCTCGTATCATCACTGCAACGGGAACAACCGCCGTCAGTGCTTTTGGAAAGTTTGTGCCCGCTCCTGAAAACATGCAACCGCCGTCACCATCCCTCTATTTTTAGATTTTGCTCTGAAATGCGACCAACGAGGCGATATTCCAAGGCCCTTTTTGATATATGGCGTCCTAGAGAGGATAATAGGCTCTCACCGTTTTTCTGTTTGCGGTTGTCCCCGGTGGACTTTAACCACCGCAAGGGCTTTTTCGATAAAGAGACGATACGACGACGAGGCTTCTAGACGCAATCTGGCCGTTTTGATATGCTCGTAAAACGAACCCAAAGGTAATGCTCATAAAGGGAAAAGAGGTCATCCATGGTATTTGAAGCCTCCATAATATTGGGGTTGCTATTTTGGGTCGGCATTTTTGCACGGTGGTGGTTACGCCAAATGCTCTTTATGGACCGGTCCAATTTCAACCTACCTAAAAAATGGCACATTATACGTTCTGCCAAATCTAAGCGATTCCACCAGTGGTTTGAAGATTATCCTTATGATAAATTTGATTCTGGTTCTCCGTCTCCGTGATCAAATCGCATCCCATGGTGAGGAGGTTCAGGGTGAATTGAGGTAGAGGCAAGCTCTTTCTACGAGCGGACCTGACCTTGACCTCGAGCAATCCATTTCCAGGTTGTCAAAGCCTCCAAACCCATAGGCCCCCGGGCATGAAGCTTTTGAGTCGAAATGCCTACCTCGCCGCCCATGCCAAATTCGTAACCGTCCGAAAACCTCGTCGAAGCATTCCAGTATATTACAGCCGCGTCGACGGCATTCAAGAAACGTTCTCCATTTCGATAGTTATTAGTCACAATGGCTTCCGAGTGCTTAGTCCCGAAGCGCTCAATGTGGCTAAGCGCTTCATCAAGATCCTCCACGACTTTGATTGCCAGGTCCAAGCTCAGGTACTCCTTGGCAAAGTCCTCATCCGTTGCATCTACGGAAACTGATAGATGACAACGCGACCGTTCATCGGCATGCAGCACGACATCATAGTGTCTCAATTCATATTCCAAGGCCGGCAAAAATTTATCAGCAATGTTCTGATGTACTAACACCGTTTCCGCTGCATTGCAGACTCCTGGGTTAGAAACTTTCGCATTGCTCACAATTTCTACCGCCATCTGTATATCAGCACTGTCATCTACATATACGTGGCAGTTGCCCACTCCGGTTTCGATTACCGGCACCGTGGCCTCCCGGACTACTCGCTGAATAAGTTCGGGACCTCCTCTGGGTATCAACAAATCTAAACCCTCTAGATGCATCAATTCACCCACGTACTGGCGATCAGGATCTAAGACAGCTTGCACCAGATTTTTGTCGAAGCCAGCAGCGTCAATGGCGTCTTGCCAACATTCCACAATAACTCGAACCGATTCCAGAGCTTCGTGGCCTCCGCGTAAAATGATGGCGTTCCCGGATTTCACCATAAGTGCTGTAGCTTCGATTGCCACTCCGGGACGACTCTCAAATATTAAGCCAACGACTCCTAAAGGCACGTGCACCGCCTCAATAGTCAGTCCATTAGCCAACCGTTTTTGTCCCTGCCCCTGACCCAAGGGATCTGCCTGTTTGATAACCACATCGATTCCGTCAATGAGGCGGGCAATTTGCGATGCGCTAAGTCCTAAGCGTTTCTTTAATGATGGCGTCAAGTCCTGCGAATTGTCCAAATCCTTTTGGTTGGCGGCTATGATAACAGATTCCCGTTCCCGTAGTCTTTCCATCATATTTTCCAAAATCTGGTTTCGCTGTGAGGCTGTGCTGGCACCCACAGCCTTCTGGGCTTGGCGTCCGGACTTTAACATCGTTTCTAACATAGATGTCTGCCCCTTTCTCCCTAATACTCGTCACCTAAGAGAATTTCCATACCTGAATGGTTGCGAACATTTACTCCAAATGATGGGTCATCAGGCCGCGACAAAAAATACGTAGCTCGCACGACATCCCCTTGAACAAGATGCGGAACCACGTCGGGGGTTGTACTGTCCGCCAATACCGTCGGAATAGCATGTTCTTGCGCAATTCTCGCAGCAAGTAGCTTGGTTCGGATTCCTCCAGTGCCCCATCCACGTGTCTTTGTGCCATGGCGATTTAAAAGCTCCCCAGAAACCCACTGAACCGTTCCCACATGCTTGGCCGCAGGAGTCTTTCTGGGATCCTCCGTATATAGCCCATCGACATCGGACAGCAAAATTAATAGATTAGCATTAATCAGCACGGCCACTCGTGCAGCCAGGGTATCGTTATCGCCAATCCGGATTTCTTCATGCGCAACCGTGTCATTTTCGTTGACAATTGGCAGTACTCCCCATTCTAAGAGGCGTTGGATTGTGTTTACCGAATTCGCGCGACGTCTGGCATCTTCGAGGTCCTGGCGTGTCAATAAAATTTGGGCCAGAACTACATCAGGCAGATGGCGTTGATAAGCCTGCATAAGATAGGCTTGACCAATAGCCGCTAGAGCCTGCTTTTCCACCACTTCCGAGGGATGCTTGCCGCTGCGGCCAATGCCCGCCCCGACTGCACCCGACGAGACTACCACTAATTCGTGAGAGTTCTGTCGTGCCCATGCCATCTGCGCTGCAAGATTTTTAATTCGCTCGTCAATCAACAGACCATCGTCTCCACACAAACTGGATGTCCCGATTTTCACCACAAGCCGCAACTTTCATGTCCTCCATTTCATAAAAAATCCGCCCTCGTAGAGGACGGAGTAATTTTCCGCGGTACCACCTCGGTTGCCCGTTAAGGCCACTCAAGAGCCAATAACGGCGGCACCGTCTTGTTTATCACAAGAACGCTCCAAAGTGGGTAAGACTTTCCTGCATGTCGGTTTCCACATAACCCGACTCGCTAGTATGAGGAATACGGTCTATAGCTTCTTCATTGCGTGAAATGTTATGAAATTTGTTAACAGAGTTAATTATTCTTCCCTGAGCAATGATGATTGAGTATTATCTTAATAGTCCTCCAAGACGTTGTCAATGAACCCCAATCACTTCTTCAGAAAAATATTGCAAATTATCCCTTAACCAGGGGCAACACTGGACTTCTCAGTACCTTTTTCGGCCCTAGTTGACCTCCACCTTATCTGTTGAAAAGATCTTGCCGGGCACAGTTAATATGGGCCAAGGGTCCCTTCCTTCCCTAAGGACTCGCACTTGTTTTATCATCCGGCCAACCTTATGGGGTGTCTACCAGCCGACGCCGCCGACTATTTAACAGCAAGGTTAAAAACACCAAATATGACAGCGCCACATCAATGATTGACATATCTCCGTAGCTTAAAGACGCATCATAGATTCCGTGAAATACAGCCGCCACCAAATAGGCTCCCACAGCAAGATGCCAGTCCCGATACCCGTGTTGGGCTACAACCCCTAGTCCGTACGCAACAATCCCTGCCCATATGGCATGCAGAAACGGTGTATATAACGCGCGGCTCAAAGCAGTTATTGTTCCCAATCCTGCTCCATGGTATAAGACGTCGAACGCGATACCGTGCTGCACGTAGGAGATATTTTCAACCGCAGAAAATCCCAGTCCCGAACTAATTCCCACCATCATATACGATAGGGGACTCCAAACTTTCTTCTTCACTCGGTTAAACCAAAAGATGAGAAGAATAACAATTTGTTTGGCAAATTCTTCTGTGAGCCCGATAAACAAAATGTAACCCACTGCCGATAACGCCAAGACATGCGAATTCAGAAGGAGATTTGCTCCATGACTGATCCAAAACGACTCCACAAATAGTGCAAAAAATACCCCAACGGTTCCCGTAAAAATGTAGGCCCCCATATCCAGCAAAATTGACCGAATGCGAAACTCGGAAGCCATCAACGGCTGAAAAATAAAGAACCAAAACAATGAAAAATACACCATCATCCCATCAACTACGTTCAGGCGCGCGTCTGCCAACAAAATGGGAGCCGTCGCAAAGATAAACAATCCCCAAAAGAGGCGTGACTTTAGAATAGTCAAGACATAAAGCATTGAATTTTTGGGCAGAGGACGGTTAGCTACCGCAAACAATCCATTTTGACGATTCCGGCAACTTTCACACAGAACTTCTTCAACAGGAGCTCCGCAATTTTCACATTGATGGCGATATGGAGGAAGGTTCATTCCAAAATCCTCCTTTCATAGGGTGTCCTAATATGTGGTGTCAACAGTTGCCAGAAAACCTCATCCAACATGATTAACCGTTGTATGTCTAAGCTTTTTCTTATTCTTTGAGGAGGCAGAGGAATACCGGTCTAGCCTCGTGTCGGCATATCGTGAATCTTTCGTCTAGCACGCCAGTCCCCTCTTGACTCACCTCATCCCTCCTGCCAACAGGGCTACTCGCGTGCAAGCAACACAAAACGACAGGAGGACATTAGCCCCCGCCTGCACACCTTTTAGGCCATCCCATCCAGCTTCTTGAAGAAGATCCGTGACAAGTGACCCAGGCATCCAAAACTCAGTGATTCTTTAAGATCATCATACACGACATCCCTCGTCTTGCCTAATCCCCGAACACGCCGTCGCGCCAAACCTGATCGACACGATCATTCCATGTTTGCCAGGCACCTTCGGGCTGTTTTTGTTCCACTGTCCATATGGCGTACCATAAGGCGGCTCGGAGCTCCTTTTCCGACACTTGAATGGTTTGAGCTAGAGAAGCCAAAGGAGCCCACTCTTCAATTTTTTTGAGCAGTTCGGTTACCGGTTGGCGGGTTCGCCGCGAATAGGGCTGTTGTTCGCATTCCGTCTGACTGTGCCCAATTTCCTTGAAAATCACCCACACAGGGAAACGAGGATCCGAACGGGTATCAATCCAGTACTCCAAGCGCAATGACTCCTCATCCATGAGAATTCCCTCCTTCACTGACACTAATCTATTTACCAGAACCTTTTCTCTTGGACCGTCAATTACCTCGTTTCAGCGTTACATGAAACGGACTTTAAGAGAGAATCGTTACTCTTCTTAGAGGCGTGAATCTCAAGAAACCTCTTCATTTCACAGGCTTTGACGGGTTGTCTGCGTATGATTCTGGGTATTCCTCTTAATCAAAGCTCAACCCTTTTATGAGAACAACTTTCGCTGAGCCAGGATTTCGCCTCAGTGTGGCAGAAACCGCCCTCCTGTTATCAAAGAGAGTGGACAATCGTTAACGGCGTTTACCTGAGTTTAAGACAAGAAAATTCGTTGAGAACTGCTAACCTTGTAACCAACCACTGGCGAATACACCCTCCGATTTTGAACTGACACGGCAATTTAAGACATGGACTCCATGGCGACTACTGATGAAAATA
>JAKAAL010000060.1 GCA_021802375.1 Bacillota bacterium
TGCCATAAAAAAGTTATCCACAGCCCGAATTTTCCGCACAGCGGAAAAGGCTCCAAAGCGAATGCTATTGACCTGCTCAAAAAGGCAATAGAGCGGCAAGTGTAACCTCTCCTAATTTGTTGATCTCGGCGGGAGAACTTTGCAAATGGCTGATATTTTCAACCGCTTTTTTCCCTAGAGCCAACGTGGGCAATCCCTCATGTGGTGTTGGCTCAGGTCGAACGGTGTACCGTCATCCTGTCAGAACGTGCCGGTATACTAATACCTAAAAACAAGAGGTGTGGAATATGGAAAACTGGCCGGACCCTGATAGTCCGGAAATGGGTTATCTGATCGACCAATGGTTGGTGTCATTGCGGCAAGGAGGAATGAGCGCGCGGCAATCGGAACGGGTAGCGCGAGCGCTGGCAAGAATATCTGAGCAAGGTTGGCAGGGAACCACGAAAGCGGAACAAGTCACCATTACATCATTTACGGCATGGCTACGAGCAGTAGGTACGGGTAAATAGGGTTTTCGAACCCAGCAGGAGTCTAATATTATGCTCCACCGTTACACTGGGGAGCGTCGGCAGCCAACCCTGTTACGGTATACTGGATTGGGCCGGGTGGCGGTACGGTAATGGGTCGGAGGTGACACGGAACGCCCCCGTTGTCATTTCATTCGTGGATCTCTAGACCGAATTGGCCCGTAATTTCGATAAGTTTGCCCATTAAGTGGGCGTTTTCGACCAGTAGCGTGGTAGAATACAGAGGAAAACATTGGCACTTTGTGCCTACCTATCACAAACGAGGAGGTTATAATCATGGAAATTATGGACCGTAGGCGCTGGCGGACTAATGGCAAAGCCGACTTTGCGATTTGTTCCCTTGGAAAAAAGGCACCCCGAGGACGCTAAAATTCTTGCAGAAGTCGTAGCTTCCATGGAAACCCTGGGTCGATTTTGCTTTGAGGTGGCACACCGAATGCAGAATGGTTTTTCAGCCGCGTACATTAACGAGAGCCACAATGTTGCAAACACTTTCTACCAAGATATCCTTAATTTGGGGACGCCGGACCCCGACTCGGTTTGGCAAGTCGCCTGTCGTTTTGCGGTGGTCCTTACGCTTGCTGCTCCAATATTTCCTTGAGTTGTTGTAAACGATCTTCTACCTGCTCAAAGTTGAGGGGAGCGCCGGAAAGTGAGACCAATAGTTGCGCAGCTATAATCACAAACTGATCAGCCACCGAAATCTGCATTCCGACCTTCTCCAACATATGCCAGACACGTTTAGCACCGTCAAAAATCGTGGATACATTAAGATTAGGTGTAGTCGGCGATGGTTGAGTCACTTTCTTACGGCAAACAAGAATGGCGTCTAAGTTAATCGGCTCTTTCGTCCCGGATTTCGGGCTCGCCGCTCGTAGTTCAGCATGTACTGGATAGGTGGTAACTATCATGAGCCCAGCTTTAGTAATCGCATCATAAATGGCCGCCCACCCATCTGGACGAGAATGGTGAAAACTAAAGACGAGAATCCCATCGCCTTTCATGACTCGGCGGCATTCTGAAAAAACATTACGGAGTTGGTGCGCGAATACCCTAGGATCCTTGTGCTGTACTTCGCCTGAACGGGACGAATCTTGCGTATTAAAAAACTGATAACGATCCTTAAGAACAGGCGCAAGCCAAGCGAAAAAGAAATCACTTAACTCGCTGTAATGTACGAAATCGAAGTACGGGGGATCGGTGATGACGGCATCTACAGTGTTACTAGGAATAGGAAGACTTTGCCCATCCCCGTTCAAAATGAGGCCATTTTTTTGACCCTGATTAAACTCCTCCCACGAACTAGTTAGCGAAACGTTGATGGGATTACTGACCGTCACTTTTTGACTACCAGAAGCCCCGTTGTTTATATCGATGGAAATCTCGAAGGGGTCATCCAGATAACGCTTTGCCCTGACAAGACGTGACTCAAACAGGGAAACAAAGGTACCGCTACTTTTATTCGTTCCCCAAACGCTGTTCTCCAGTGGCATCCGTTCGGGCTTTAGGATGTGATGGGAAAACATATGGCGGACAGCCCCACTCCCCTCACCTTTGAAACTGCAAAACATGTTATTGAACTCTAGGGTACTGGAAAAAAGACATAACATCTGATCTCGAATCAACTCATCTTCTAACCGTAAGATGCCCCTTAGCAACAACCCCAAGGAAAGAAGTTGCCGGGAGTTGAAAAAGTCCCGCCATTGTAGGAAATTATATCCGCGAGCTTGGTCAGTGTTGTACCCGGGCCTGACGCCCATCGTAGGCAGTGGTAAATCCTCGATCGCGAGTCGCCGTTCAGCCTCCTTATAAAGTTCTTCGTCTTCTGACGAGACGGGCAAGTATACCTTCTCCCCTGATAAACGACGAACAAGCATGGCATACATTCGGTGTCCCGGTGGGCGACCGTCGGTTGGTAGAAGGTCTTTAATCCGATAACGCTTTCCGTTTTGACCCGTCACATATTGCCCTGATACCGGTCCTTTCTGGGGATTAAATTCAGTTTGGCAATAAGAACACCGTATAAGGACCGAATCATATCGGTCCTCAAGCACCTTCCAGCAACTTGGACAAATCACTTGCGCCTTCGGCTTCTTTTTTGGATAGGCATCTTGACTAAACACATACTTGTCAAATAACGGGATTTCCTCGCCATCCGGTGTCACAACATATTTGACCCAAAAATAATAAAGAACAGGAATTACTTCATTGGTTTCGGAATCACGCGTTTGATAATACCGTTTTATGTCAAGGGCAACTTCCTGTTCAAGCGTCTCTAATGCCCTTTTTAATTCTGTTTCACGAACACGTGTTAGCGATTGGCGCACCAGAAACGTAGAAACTGGATTGATGTCTGTTCCAATCACTTTGCAACCCATTTTCAATGCTTCTCCAAGGGTAGTCCCGCTACCCATAAATGGATCTAGTACCACACGCCCCTGAAAATCTTGTTTGCGATAAAACTCGCGCCATATATCCGTTTTAGGATCGCTCAATGCTCCCAGGGTAATCGCGCGAAACACCGATCCCAGGCGAGTCGCCCACCACTTGTGAATATGATAGATCGGACGGTTTATCTCTTTGCGCCAGCTTTCACGCTCTGCGAGCTGACTAATTTGCACAAAGGGAAAATCAGAGTCGAATGCCGTCAATCGGCACTCTTGCGCGACTTCAAATTGTTCTACGGGCTGTTGCCTGGATGTATTCACTCGTCCTCCGCCTCATTGTCCTCTCTAGCATTGGCCAAATCCTCAATAAGTGAAACCGGCTTTGGAGATTGCGATGTGAGCCGGTAGGCGATAAAGCTATGCTGCTTGCCAGCATCAGGGTTTGGCATCGTTTCGGCAATCAGGATATTTGACCTCAAGTCGGACTTATACCCTACCACGAGCTCTTTAGCCTCCGTTCGAATAAGGTGTCCGACTGTCTGAAAGCGAACATCGATAGGAAAATTTTCTGGAAGTATTAGCGTCATCACACCTGTAGTGCCATTAGCCAATGCAAACGGCGTAGGAGCAACGTACATCTTGCGATCTCGGATCATAATATCGCCATAGCTTCCAAAGCCCTTTACGTGCTTATTTTTGTGAACATAATTGTGGTCAGCATTGAGAAAATCCCCGTGGCAAACAACCATGTCGATGACAGGGTACTCGATGTTCCCTTTACCATTTTTCGGGTAGTCTGAGAGGTCGGCTGGATAGCGACCAAATACGTAGAATATATCCCGCCCGTTGTGGTGCCCAGACGGAACCTGACTATTCGCATCGTAGTCACGTTCTCTTCCAGGCCACGCTAGCCCTTTTGTTTCATATCCCTCCGTAACACTGACCATGCGAAAATCGGGGTAAGTGTTGCGGAGCGGAGAATCGAAGTGTAAATTAAGCGATTCGAGCCGTTCTTGGAACCAGTTCTGAAAGTGAAACTCTTTATCCTTTGCACTTACTGATTTGATAAGAACGCCTTCCTGCACGGCCTGTACACATGAAGCAAAAATATCTAAACATGTTGTGGCCACTATAAAACCTCATTTCTACAGTAATCCTCATCTATATTCTACATTAAAAGGGAAACCGCTTGCCAAAAGCAGCAATACTTATGGCCTGTTATTAGTGGTAGTTCTGACATTATGTTCACCTTGGGATCGAACACGGCAAACCAGTCGCCCTGATTGTCTTGCGGCATTGTTTTCCCACTGCAACGGGCGCAAGTTGGTCAACCCATCGGATCCTCCACTCGCGGCTGGCTTGATATGGTCGATTTCCCACCCAAAGTCTGACTCTCGATTACCATACTCTTCCCATTGCATCCAAGCAGAGCACTCATCCTGACGGTATTTTTTCGGATCATATCCCGACACTGGTTTTCCTTTTTGCCATACCGAATAAATGGTTTCATTAGAAAATGCCATGTTTAGAATTTCCTCCTCCCTCGTGGTTTGGGCTCTTCTCGCATAAAGTCTGCAATATGAAGCCGATAACAAATTCCAAGCACCACCAAGATTTAATTATTGTTTGCTTAATCGATTGAGGATCACCTCCCCACCGACCCTATTTCGAATTTATATTACATCAATCTGCAACCATTGACCAACCAAGAAAGACTTCGTGGTTGGTACGGCTTGTAGTGTATCGAAAACGAAGTCGTTATTGGTACAGCTTATGATAACGATGGGAGGCCCAACTGATGCGGGTTTCCGGCCGCGCTGTGGAACCCCCTTTTTTAGTACACCTATTCGTCGCCTAGCCGTCCTATTCCCTACTGCGTTCCCTACTCTCTCAATTCCCCTCTTTAACCGCCTTTTGCAGCGTCGCTAGAGCCACTCCGGGCTGCTTGGCCGCCTGACGATAGCTGAGACTACCACTCCGCACTGCGTGAACCGCCTGTCTCAGTTGCTCCGCCCGACGGGGATTATCTGTGACTTTCGGACGCCCAATGCGTTTGCCCTCCTTCTTCGCCCGCTCCATCCCTGCGGTGACTCGTTCTCGAATCAGCTCCAGTTCAAACTTCGCTAAGCTCGCCAACAAATTCAACAATAAGCGGCCCAAGGTGGTGGTGGTATCGAACCCTTCTTGGGCACTCAAAAATCCGATCCCTAAGGGATTCCAGACCGCAAGTGTATCATGCATGTGTTTCACAGAGCGAAACGCCCGGTCCAATTTGAAGACCAATACCGCATCAAACTTACGCCGGACCCCATCATCCAGCAACTGCCGCCACGCAATCCGGCGATACAGATCATTCGCACTCGCCTGATCGACATAGACTTTCGCGATATGCCAATCTCCGTGGACTCTCCGAACATCGCGTAACCGCAACAGTTGCGTCTCCAGATTTTGGTCCTTGTCCTGCGTACTCACCCGGGCATATAAGGCCAGGCGCATCGTCATCAACTCCTTTTGTAGGATTCGACAGCCGCCGATAGCAAAAGAACAGCGGCATCCCAAATCGGGTCCCCGGGGCCCACACCCCCCGCCTGCAAGGTCTCTGGATGGAGCGTGTTGGCATGGCGAATGATGACAATGAACAGATAAGTGGTTTCCAAGGGTGTGGCCATGATGGCCGTCACTCCTACGTGCAACAAGAAAAACCGCGCATCGCACGAAGGTAGCGCCGCATGTATTAGACCATGCTGGTACTGATCCGAATATGGTATAGGGCACAAAACAAGTGTTGCCGCATCGATTTGCCCTGCAATGCTTCCAGATAAGCGTTATTGTCAAGGACAATGTAAATTTGCTCACTCGAACTTGAACAGGAGACATTTGGCACATTATGATACAAATACCGAACATGTCCCACGCCTCATGAAAAGAGGAGAAGTGAGCTTGACATGGTACAATAAGGGCGAACGCCTCTTATGGCAGAGGGGTTCGCCCTTCGTCTTAGAATTGGCGAGCAATCCAGTGTCCGAGCGCGGTACCGATGAGTGCGCCAACGGGGCCTCCGATAACAGTACCAACCCCGGCCCCAATGGCCGCTCCCACGGCCTGTTGGATTCGTTTATTCGGTTGCATGATCTCACCTCCTTTCATAGCACGACGCTCATTCACCGGCGCTTAGGGCAGCCAGTAGCATCAGCAACCCGCCCGCTAAAGCGGCACCCAGACCGACAACCGCCTGCCCCTCATCCCGTAACGCCTGGTTAATTGCAGATTGTACGGTTTGTACGATGGTAGCTGGTTGATCCAGTTCTAGCAACTGGCAGCGCAACTGCCATTCACCGGGCAAAACCGTGCCGGCTTCTTGATATAGAATCGAACGGCGCTTCAGTTGGTCAGCGAGTCTCAGGTCATTGAGGATGGCCACATCCGCTCCCCCCCGACGGGTGAATAAGCCAATAACCAAGAGGCTTTGGTCCATAGCACGGCGCCGGGTAGGATCGTCCTCATCGCGGGCAACGACGGTACGAAAGCCGACATTCTCAAGAGATAGAGCCATCTGCCGCGCTAATGGAATATCAACCGCCGCAGTGACCAAAACAATACGTTTTTGCGTCCGTGGCTGGTGTTGCACACGAAACACCAAGGGCCAACTCCATTCCATTTGCGGTGCTAAGGCCACGCGCGTTTGTGCATCCAGCCATTGTCCATAAAATCCGATATAGAGCTCGTGCTCGCCCAGCGGTTGCGATGGGGGTACGGACAGTGTCACCGGCTTGCAGCGGTGTGATTTCCCCGGCTCCAATAAAACCGGCTCATGCCACGAAAGCCACTGCTGTTGCGCGTGCAACCACGCGGGTGCTATCCCGGCCTGAGCAATCAACCAGGGCGTCACTCCGTTATTAGTCACGGTCATTTGCAGTACGTGAGATCGACCAGGCAGCAGATAAAGCTCGTTGGGATTAGGGGTGACGGTGACCGTCCACCCATTGGCGGGAAATTTCGATGTTTCGGACCGCAAGCGTGCAGCCACCTTGTAGACGGTACTCTTTTTGAAGCCCTGCGACACAACGTCGGCCGGACTGTGGCCGTTCGCTAACAACGCGGCAATTTGGTCCTCGACTGCCATGCTCATCCCTCCGTCCACATAAGTCCATGGTTTTATAATAGACTACGATAGACTCTTTGTCAAAGGGGTGTTTTGGCTATTTCTTTTTGCCGTGGGTTTGGCTCATTATTGATGTCATTATCTAGGCAGTGCTGAGGGTAACCCCGGAGAACCAGCGGGGGTAAGGGCTTCGGCATAGTTCTGCTAACCCGCACGGTGGATGCGCAAGAGCCAAGAGTACGTCCCAGTTGTTCGGACGTGTTGGGGGATTTTGCCATAGTTAATTCCCTCCAAAAATAGAAGCGAGAGCCGGTGTGGCGGCTCTCGGTGGTCGTTAGCGTTCCATGCCCGAGTGAAGAGGTGCTCGGGATCATGACACGGAAGGCGGGACGCCTTAGCGCACGAAAAAAAGCCCTTGGGGGCAAATTATAAGCGGGGCTCACCCCACGTTCAAGAAAGCCTCGGTTCCCTTTCCCTCAAGAGGATGGGATTCGCACCTTGTTAAAGGTAGTCCTCTCGAGGGGGACTAAAACTGTTAATATCGATAGTATCTTCGAGAGCCACGGCAGAATGTTCCTGATTCGGAGGGATTACCAAAGAATCTCTAGGGCGCAACACGATGTCCTTCCCTTCCAGGGTATAACGTAAGCCGCCAGACACAATATAGCTGGATTGTTCATGCATGTGCCTGTGTGTGGGGACCACGGCTCCTGCCTGAAATGTGAACCGTACGACCATAAGGTTCTCGCCGGTGGCCAGAGATTCTCTCCATACTCCTTCCGTCACGGGTATTTTCACATTTATCCCACCTTTCGGTTTTAACATCTGCAAACTTATTCCGCTAGGATTACTTCTCCTAACACATCACTTTCGTGGTACTATTTTTATCCATCACCGATCACATGCTCCTTTCCATGTCGTCGATCCAGAGCTTGTGTTCGCAACCCCATTCTACATCACCCCGGTTACATTACGGGGTTTGACGCACTGCCCGTTGCAGGGTCGCAAGGGCGATTCCCACTTCTTTGGCCGCCCTGCGGTAACTTTTCTCGCCTGATCGGACCTGTTGCACTGCCCGTGTCAGAGCCCTCGCACGTTGGGGATCGTCTGTGACTTTTGGTCGGCCTATTTGTTTTCCTTCCCTTTTAGCCCGTTCCATCCTCGCTGTCACCCGTTCCCGAATAAGCTCCAACTCAAACTCGGCCAAACTCGCTAACAGATTCAGGACCAATCGGCCTAACGCCGTGGTGGTGTCAAATCCTTCTTGGGTGCTCAAGAATCCCACATTCAGGGGGTCCCACACGGCTAACGTGTCGTGCATGTGCTTCACCGACCGAAAAGCCCGGTCGAGCTAAAAAACCAAGATGCGCCAACTGAACACAAGGGCCTTGTGTTCAGTTGAGGAGCCACCCTCGCACATCGCTCCAAGCGTTGGTGTACGGTCATTTCGGGGATCAATTGAGATCCTGGCCGTGCGGTGCCGGACATTTTTCTGGCCGAACAAGACACAACGGCCTATAGGCATACCGTTGTGTTCACTTATAATGAGGGGTATGAACACAGTCGAACCGATCCGGTCCAAAGAGCAAATTGCCGCCATGAAAAAAATCTTGATCGCCACCAATCTCCGCGATGCCGCCTGGTTTAGCGTCGGGATTAATACCGGACTGCGGATCAGCGATGTGTTGGCTTTGCGCCTTGGCGATGTGCGGCGCACCAAGACCCAATGGCAGGATCGCATTGTGGTGGTCGAACACAAAACCGGCAAGCGCAAAGACTTTCCCCTGAATGCCAGTGTCAAGCAGATCGTGGGCACCTATCTGGCGACGCGCCCCGAGGCGGTTCTGAGTGATCCGTTGTTTCCGTCGCGCTCGGGCGGGGGCCCCCTCCAACGGGGTCAGGCGTGGGCCATTTTGCATCGGGCGGCCCGACTCGCCGGGATCACCGATCCCATTGGCACCCACACTTTGCGCAAGACGTTTGGTTACTGGGCCTGGCGCTCTGGGGTAGATCTGGCCATCATCCAAGATTTGTTGAATCACAGCAGCCCCGGCACGACTTTGGCCTACATCGGCATTCGCCGCGAGGATCGGGATGCCGTGTATTTGGGGCTGAATTTGTGAGGTTTACTGTTCGGATTCATCCACCCATGAACACATGTCAGGACTGATTATCCTGGGGGGCAAAAGATAGCCAGAAATAGCCCGAAATAGGTTAGCAATGGAATCACCAGGTGCTGATATCTCATCTTTTAAACTCAACACGACTTCCCCGTGTGTTTCGACAAAAAGGCTGAACCGAGTCCGACCGACCTCAAGGTACGCCAGCCCCTCGACCGTGCGCCACTCAAAAGATACAGTCCCATTCGGGTTCGGGCCTATGTCAGGAACCGTCAAGTAGTCCACTGCGCATCGGACCATATAGCAACAATTTCTCCCGGTTTGTTCATGAATTTTATTAGCGCCGTCTCCGTCCCAATTGTCCGGCAAACTGCTAAAAATCTCGATTTCATCTAAGAGTTGTCGTAAATCAGTGATCGATGCCCATGTATCATTCATTGTCATTTCCCTCCTTGGCGGCTCAGCTCTTATTAATTTGGGGTATCCCTATTTCCTGATTAATCGGCCATTGTGTCTCCCTCAATGAACCGAGGCGTTTACTGTTAATCGGTGTCATCTGTAAGCCCTGACACACCCACTCAAAGTGGGTTGACCATGTGTCTTGGGCTTAACACTACGCCCCCGGTACCTGCAGAAGATTTACTCAGTGTTTTGTCGAACGCTGGGCTCCCCCCTTATTTAATACGAAAAGGGACGATATTATGCCCAGAACGGACAACACAGATAACACAAACCCTGTGATATGACCGCCCCAGATGCTTAGCAAGCTCCCAATGATGAGGTATCCGATGGCCCCCATACCCTGCGTTGTTGTCGACGTTATCGCATACACTCGACCCACAACATCCCCCGAAACTCTGCTGACTCTGTATGTTAGATAGATGACCAAAAGCAATCCTTCACCGAATCCAAGAATCGCAGAACACCCAAAAACCACCGGGACCCAATGAGTCGTAGACAGAAGAATCGCACCGACAAACATTAGCACCTGCGCGCAAACTGCCGTTACCATACCTAAGTGGTTCGGTATTCTCGACCCAAGCAGAGTTCCCAGTAAAGAACCGACCGCGTATATGCTCACCGAGACACCGACTTGTTCAGGCCCTCCGTGCAACGTCTTTAGCACGAAAAATGTTAAGGTAGGAATCAACGCAGCAAACGCCAAACGGTTGCTTCCCCACAATAACGTAATGGCCTTTAATACAGAGTCTTGTGCAACGGTTTTGAAACCCACACGCATTTCAGCAAAAAAATTTTTTCTTTCACTCGACCTTTGCGGACTCTCGTTCCCAATACCACGTAAGCTAAATATCGATATCGCCGAAAATATAAAGGACAGTGCATCTAAGCCAATGGTATAAGACGGACCGATCTTTGATGTCAATATACCAGCGATGGACGGGCCGAGAGCGTAGGCTGCACTTTCAATGGCTTCAAAATAACCGTTAGCGCGTCCGAGTTCTTCTGGGGCTACGATACGTGGAATCATTCCGGTGTAGGCGGCACCGAAAAACACCCCCAAAGTCCCACTCAGTATTGCCACAAAGACAACGACCGGCATAATCGGCGCATGCATCAGTGTTGCCGCAGGGATCATAGCCATCAACACAGCTCTGCCAAATTCCGAGATGAGCATTATCATATTGCGATCCCATCGGTCTACCCAAACGCCGGCGGGTAGTCCCACGATGAACACAGGAGCAACTTCCAATGCGCCAACCAAACCCATGAGGAACCCTGATCCCGTGACAGTTAAAATGAGGATGGGCAGCGCCACGGAAGTAACCGAATCACCAAAGTAAGACACCCCTTGCCCACTCAATAGAGATAAAAACCGTTTATTCGAAAATATTGATTTTTTAACTCTGCTCACGTGCCCCTTCAACCTCATTTTGGTGTTTACTTATGGCGCATTGGCTCACTTGAGGAGTGTTTTAGGCATCAATTCACTTCCACAACACGACTGGACCATGATACCAAAAATTTGAATGACCCTCGGATTGAACTCTGCTGCTGCCCGTTAGTCCACTAATAACGACCTGATCATAGTGTATACGACCGCTATCAGCTACGCTCCAATCACCGCAGAATTCCCCACAATGGGCGTGGCGATCAATCCACAATACGGTTTGACATGCACTTGGAGGCTTTTGCGCTGTCCTGGAAGCCTTGAGGGACAAAGGTTTAAGGACAGCGCAAAAAGAATTTTCCCCCAATAATCCACGACGGGATGCGGTTTTGTGGGCACGGATTGACCGGGATCCGCAAAATTGACCCCAGACCGTCAACGATCGCAAAAAATGGTGCCAGGACAACAAAAACGGGCCACTCTTGGGTAAAATTATTGTAGTAGAGAATACCATTTCACC
>JAKAAL010000061.1 GCA_021802375.1 Bacillota bacterium
GATCTGTATGTTTTCCACACATCCTTACCCATATCTAAAAACAAATCGAGCTTTGTCTTCGTCCCATGACGCATTTACTAGCCATGGTGTGACCACTAAATCCCAGGGAGAGACCTCGGCATATTCCTGAGCTATCGGTTCGGTGTTCTTCTGGATCCAACGCTGAGCTTCCTCGGGAGTGCTCGCAATGTGCAAGGTGTCGCGTGTGGTCATGTCTACGCCACAGCCATAGTCTATGGTCGGATCATATTGAATTTGAACTAAATAGACAGCATCCATAAGGTCTCGCTCCTTTGTGTCGCACGATTCTCCTCGCACACCTTACGAATGTTCAGAAGGATGTGTGGCGATCGGCACGGGACAGGTGCGAATGCCGAACAATCGGTAAATACCGCCTTTTTGGTAGAGTTCCCATTCGCTCGGGGTGTCCAAACGAACGGTCACAGGACGGATCGTCCTACGCCCGGTTGCGCTGACCACGGTAACTGGAAGCGACTGAGCGCTATAGATGTCTCGCGTCAACCCTGAAACGTTAGCCCACTCGATCGTCTCGTCCCCCTGGAGATCCCATGTCTCCCAAGACTCACCCGAATGAAACTGATGACCGTAGAAACTCCTTCCACACGGTATTGCATCGCCGCGTCGTAAATCGTCATCTCGGAACCCGATGGCTGATACAAGGTGAAACCGCCTGACTTGTCCATCATCCAATTACGTAGGCGCGGATTCGCAAATGTTCCACGCACCATAACTTCGTGATTTCCACGACGTGACCCATACGAATTAAAGTCCTTGGGATCGACGCCTTGCCCCATAAGGTATTGGCCTGCGGGACTTTGCGGCGCGATCGTCCCAGCCGGTGAAATGTGGTCGGTCGTGACCGCGTCGCCGAGCAATGCCAGTATCCGATGCGGCCGACCGAATCTCGCGGCTGGGAGCTCAGTTCCAACAAACGATGGTCGGCGAATGTATGTTGATGCCTCATCCCAATGATATTGATCGGAGGCGGGCACCGATACGTGCTGCCAGCTGTCACCCCCGGAAAAAATCTCCGCGTACCGTTCTACAAAGAGCTGGGGGCGAACTTCGCGGGCAACCACCCTCTCGATGTCTTCGGAAGCGGGCCAGAGATCCTTCAAAAACACTGGATGACCCGCTTCATCCAATCCCAAGGGGTCATTGGCCAAGTTGACGCGCATGGTCCCGGCCAAAGCGTACGCCACCACCAAAGGTGGTGACATTAGATAGTTCAACCGAGTTTCGGGGTGAATCCGTCCTTCGAAATTCCGATTCCCACTCAATACGGAAGCCACGATGAGATCGGCACTACGGATAGCATCGCTAACCTCTTTAAGCAAAGGTCCACTGTTGCCAATGCATGTGGTGCAACCATATCCTACAACGCCAAATCCCAACGTTGCTAAAGATGAAAGTAAACCGGCGTTTTCGAGGTAGCTGGTGACGACGCGAGACCCAGGTGCCATGCTAGTCTTCACGTAGCGTGGGGGTCGGAGTCCACGATCTACTGCCTTTTGGGCCAAGAGGCCAGCGGCAACCATCACGTAAGGATTGGACGTATTCGTGCAACTCGTAATGGCAGCGATGACAACGGCGCCATCTTGAACGGATTCTTTGTGTCCATCCATATAAGTAACGTCGCCAGCTCCAACACCTGCCCGCGAATTACGAGCGGTAGTCAGTGTTTCCTGAAACGCCGTATTGACCTGGTGCAACGATATCCGCTCTTGGGGATTCTTGGGTCCGGCAATGCTTGGTACGACATGAGAGAGGTCAAGTCGCACCACCTCATCATAGATCCTCGGACCACCAACATCGGCCCACATCTGTTGCAATCTAAAGTACCATTCAGCCCTCTTCACATCCTCTGGCCGTCGACCGGTTTGAATCAAATAATCCATCGTCTTGGCATCGGGTGGAAACACGACCGCGGTGGCCCCGTATTCGGGAGCCATGTTGCTAATCGTGGCACGTTCCGGCACGGTGAGGCCAGCCACACCCGACCCCACCACTTCAACGAATTTGCCCACCACTCCATGCTGGCGTAGGATTTCGGTAATGCTCAACACCAGATCCGTGGCTGTCACTCCGGGGTTAAGCACCCCTACAAGTTCTAAGGCGATAACTTGGGGCCACCCAACGTCCAAAGGCAAGCCCAAAAGGCCCGCTTCAGCCTCAATCCCGCCCACTCCCCAAGCCAAGACTCCTGCGCCATTGACCATGGTTGTGTGCGAATCGGTGCCAATGACGGAGTCAGGATACAAAGTCGCATGTTCCTCCCGAACGACGGGTGTAAGGTACTCAAGATTAACTTGATGCACAATCCCTCGCCCCGGAGGCACCACACGTAAACCCGGAAAATGACTTTCAGCCCACTTCAACAGGCCGTATCGTTCGTGGTTTCGCTCAAATTCGCGCTCGACGTTAAACGGTAGCGCAGACGCATCAGACCACCGATCGACTTGAACGGAGTGATCAATGATCAGGTCCACGGGCACTTTGGGAGTCACCGCTGCCGGATTGCCACCATGTTCGGTCACGACATCTCGGAGCGCAGTCAAATCCACGACAACGGGCACCCCAGTAAAGTCCTGGAGCAATACGCGCGCCGGATAAAAAGCGATCGGTTTCCTAGCCCCTTGAGGCCAACGGGCCAAATTTTCAATATCCTCGGCGGTAATCGCCTGGCCATCCTCACGTCGAAGCATCGATTCGAGAAATATTTGGATGACGTAAGGCAAACGGGACCAATCCGGATTGATACGACTCAAAGACTCAAGGGTCCATATACGGTAAGGTCGGCCATTCCAAACCGTTTCGACCTCGGCATCGAAGGAACTTCTTTTTGCGGTCACTAACGCTCCCCCCTATTGTCGCTACATTGATGTTCAAGCAAAACGACTACCTCGGTGTGTCCGGTGGCCCAGGCTCATCTCACAAAGGCCCGACCATTGCGCTGAGATGGCTCACCAGGGAGCACATTAGAACATACAATGCTTTTGGTTCCTTCGATGCCCGATTTCTTGGCGGTATCGATACAGGGCGGCACGCTTAAGTTTGCCCGCCAACACGCCATGAAGAGGCATCGACGGCATGAATAGCCAACCCACACCTCGACGGAGACCCAGCGAGACAATCATGCCGCGAGCACGGTGCTGGAAGGCTGGCGGTACTCGCGTACCGAGAATCCGAGCCGCCATAACGCGTCCCACAAAATCTCCCATGGCCGTGGACGCCTCTGCCGTTTGCACAGGCACATTTCCCGAGAATTGTCGCAATGGCCACAAGTCGCCTGCTACAAATAAATGCTCATCGATTTGTCCCCAAGCACTTGCCATCGGATATCCTCGCCGGTCGCATGGAATTCCGCTTTGTTGAATCCAGTGAGGGGGTTTAATTCCTCCGGCCCAGATCAAGAGATTGTAACGAAACTCGTCAGAATCAGTATACACAGTGGATGCATCAACACGCATTAATTTTTCCGACAATCTAACATCGACGCCCAAGGAATGCAAAACCTTAGATGCGTAGCGGCCGTATGTTGGATCCATATTTGGAAGCAGCGAATCGCGCTGTTCTAAAAGGATCACGTGGTGGGTTCTTAGGCTCCCTGCCAGTTCCACGCCAGTAAAACCTCCGCCAGCAATGACAACACGTGACGTCGGCTGACGGCGGAGCATCGTGGTCACATGAATCGCGTCGGCCGCAGTACGAACCGGCCAGGCGTGCGCATGAAGACCCGGTACATTAGGAAAAGCAGCCTCGGTGCCGACGGCCAACAACGCATAATCATAGCCTATGGGTTCTTCATGGACACGAAGCACCTGGCGATGTTGACGATCCACTCCGCATACGCGACCTTGATGAAGTTGCATCTCGGTATCAGGGAGCAAAGCGGAAAAGTCCAAAATACGCGAGTGCATGTCTAATCCACGTTCCAACACGTGCGGAATTTCTGGAATGAGTGCATGGCCAGGGCCCGCATCAATAAGATGAATGTCCCCGCGAGCCCCCGCAGCAGCCATTCGCCGGTTTAGACTTCTTATTGCCATCATGCCAGCAAATCCCCCACCAATAATCACAATGCGTGGATTACGGTTTAAATTCATGGGGCATCTCCTTTCATCAAAATCGGGCACAATGCGAAACGTCGGTCAAGGAATCCGCACGACGACCGTATCATGAGGAGACCTATCTGCACCGTGATCATCATCACTCCGTCCCACACCCTATCGGCAACCCACCGATCACCTACAATGGTGCGGCTTTTTGCGCGCATCACCCGTCTCAATTTAAAAGGGCGATAGGAGGCGGTATAATACCTCACTCTGTCCACGCAACCCGATTGGCCGATATCTCCCATTTTGGGGGCTCTCTAAGAGGAATGACGTGTCGATCGACGCGGAATATCTTCACTAAATTTCTTGCATTGTGAGAACTATCACACCGTATCGCCACAATGTGCATGAAAATCCTCATAGAACGGAATCGAAAGGAGTGTGATTTAAGATGGCAAATCGCGAAACGGCCTCCGCCATGAGGTCGCATCACGCAACCATGGCCGAAGAGTTCCGCACCCGCATGCTGGCTCTGGTGGCTCCGCAAAACGACTGGGTGCATGCACGCGATCACGTCGTGGAATATCTCACAACCGAGGTACTTCCGCATGCTCAAGCAGAAGAGGCCACGATTTACGCCGTGGCGCGAACAGAGGCCAGTTTGTCGACTCTGGTGCAATCCATGATATGGGAGCACCGCGTAATTGGAGAATTGACCGAAACACTTAAAGTCAGCGAAACGCGAGACGACGCTCTGATAGTCTCCGCGCAAGCGGCAAAGCTCTTTGGGGTCCATGCAGAAAAGGAGAATCGCTTCATCATCGCCCCATTGGAGCCCCGTGCCGACATCGACCTCGATTCGGTCCTTAGTGCTATGCGCACAGCATTGACTGGGTAAGCAAGACACAGCGCCGACTCAAGAAGCACCGGGATCGTGATGTCGTCTCGAGGAAAAACGGAGGCTTTTTGAGTCGGCTCATGTTGGTATGGTGTTTGCATCAAAGACCACTGCCACGTGCACCAATTAGCTAATACTTTTGTTGGCAACGGGAGTGCGCCCAGGTAAACCGCATTGTGATTGCAGTAATCTAATCGGGTGGACGTTGACTTTTTGAAGTTTTACCTCTGTTTCTTTGGAGTGTTTGATTGGCTTCTTGGCATGGACGCTTGGACGCACGGCGAGCTGAAGATTTCCGATGTGAGGCGCTCGCATCACGCTTTGGAGGAGTGACTTTATGCCTTCACGGGATTTTTCCCAAAACCCCTTTATCGTCATTTGGGAAACGACGCGTGCTTGCCAGTTGGCGTGTCGTCATTGTCGTGCGTCCGCTCTGCGGCACCGGGATCCCAAGGAACTCAATCTTCAAGAGGTCACCCACCTGATCATTGCGCAACTGACGGAGATGGATTACCCTCTATTTGTGCTAACCGGCGGTGATCCTATGGAACGCGATGACCTGGTAGACATTGTGCGCCATGCCCGTGTAGCCGGGCTCCGTCCATCCATAACCCCCAGTGCGACACCTAAGGTGACCTACGACGCCATGCGCAAGTTGAAAGACGCCGGCCTCGAAAATTGGGCTTTTAGCTTGGATGGCTCCCACGCAGACATCCACGATCGATTTCGGGGGATTCGTGGCACCTTTGACCTCACCATGGAAAAGATCGATTATCTGCATCAGTTGAACATTCCACTGCAAATCAACACGACAGTCAGTCAATATAATGTGGATGATCTCCCGGCCCTAGCCGAGGTTGTTCGCAAGTTAGGCGCCTTTCGATGGAGCGTGTTTTTCCTGGTGCCCACCGGCCGTGCTCGTGTTGAGGATTTACTATCCCCGGTTCGGCAAGAGTCCATACTGGAATGGCTGGTGTCATTGGAGCAGAACGTTCCGTTCGATATCAAGACGACGGAAGCGCCCCAATATTATCGGATTCTTGCTCAAAATGGTAGCGTTCGCGCCTCGACGGCAGGCGCGCCGGTCCGTAGCAAGGTCCCTGTATGGGATGGGAACGGATTTCTGTTTGTATCACACACGGGGGAGGTTTACCCCAGTGGATTTCTCCCCTTGAGTGTTGGCAATGTGAGAACCACCCCGTTGTCGCAGCTCTACCGCGAGAGTCCTGTGCTTCAGGCATTGCGGGATCCTAACCGTTTCAAGGGAAAGTGCGGGTATTGTGAATTTAATCGTCAATGTGCGGGATCGCGAGCTCGTGCTTGGACCATTACCGGCGATTATTTGGAAAGCGATCCGTTTTGCCCCTATATTCCAGATCCGCGGCGGAAACGGAGGATATCTCACGACATTTGAAGCGTGGTCATGGTTCAACCCAGACGCGATAGCCTTGGGGCCACGGTAAAACTGCAATCACATGACACTACGTTTTGACTGCCAACGACACGAATTTGTCTGTGGGTCACGGATTAGGGCGTGTCCGCGGCGCATGGCTACTCAATGAATGATCATCGGTAGCCTGATCCACATACCGCCAAGACCGCCACCCACATGGGGTGGCCGATCCGGGACACTAGAAGGGTTCTTTGCGTCCCCCATGACTCCGAAGTTCCCATGCAACACCCTGAGATCCGAAACTCCTGGACACACGGTACCAACTCCAGTCACCTCGAACCCGCTCCCTATATTGGGATCAGACCCCTGGTCCGGTTACACAGCTCACGTTCTTATATCATCAGTTTCGTTGCCTCATCGAATCGAGGGAATGTGCGCGTCAAGATGATTCGGACATTCGGTAAGGTACTCTCGTGCGCAGTATGGCATCATCGCGCCACCATAGACCTCTCATTTCGATGGTAGGCCCAAGCAGGTTTCGAAAGCGATTCGGGACGCCGATAAAAAAGTTCTCGCGAATCCTTCGATCCGTATAAGGACTCGAGCACGGACGTTAATGGTTTGCGATAAACGTACGGGTAATCGCGTTCCCCCAAGGGGGTGTCGACATGGTACGCCAAACGTTCTTGGCTTAGGTTGAACTCCGAGTGGATATCGGAGCGATCTCCACGCGCATCCAAGCGGATCCACCCGCAATCTGGAAAATAAGCCGCGTTGAGTCCGTGTAAGGCATATCCCGATTCTGGTGACCCACGTCGCATTACTCGTTGATAACAAAATCCTGTGGGAATTCCGAGACCCCGCAATAAGGCGGCCAGCAAATGAGATTTAGCAAAACAAATACCGGTTCCCGCTGACACTACCTCCGATGCCGTCACGGTAATACTCAGGTCACCGGAATCAAACGAATGTCGTATTTGTTGGTGCGTATAGTCAAAAGCAATGGCGGCTTGTTCTTCCCGGGTTCTTGCTAGCCCCTGAATCTTGGCAATGCGCGCCGCTATATTCGGAGCATAAAAGTCAATGATCGGAGTAGGTGCTAAGAAATCAGCCAAATTCTCCGTTTCGGTGATTAAATGCATGATACTTGCCTCCTATTCCGAGGCGTCTCGGCTGAGCTTGCACGAAGAAAGCCCCGTTGAGCACGATACTTTTCATCTAACAGGGTATGAGCTCGATAATCATGTCTAAGATGCGGGTGTCATATCCGTTAGAACTTTTAGCAGTTGATCAGCCGCGATTCCCCCAAGATACTGCGAAACAGATAGAGAATTAAGTGCATCGGCTATTACCGTTTTGGAATAAGGCAAACCCGTCAATCGCTGAATCAATGGAGAGATATCCCGATCCCCCAGAAAGTCCCCGTAAAGGGTCAACGATTCAATATGGTCCTGGACTACGTACACCAGGGCTTCTATCGAACCTTGGTCAAATCGCTCTTGCCCACGATAGTTGAACGGGGGGGACTGGCCAAAATTCCAGCCCCATTGACCAAATCGGTGATCCACCAGTTCTTGAACGCGCATCTGTTGTTCTTCATTCAGCGACCATGGCTCCCGAATTCCTCCGTTATGCTGCCCAATATATTGTAACAAGGTCGACCGAAACTCCTCTAACTCAACGCCATGCGGCAAATATGGTTGTACGTTGGTGACCCGACTGCGCACCGATTTAATGCCCTTCCCTGCAATTTTATCTGGATTTACATTTAACACGTCTTCGACGTCATCCAAGTTCTCATTAAAGAGA
Source organism: Bacillota bacterium (assembly GCA_021802375.1). The sequence goes on from JAKAAL010000061.1 coordinate 8,177, forward strand.
ATCGTACCGTGGTGCAAAAGACGCGTAGGGGTGCGATATTGAGCATTGCCCGAGAATTTTTTACCGTCTAATGTGACGTCGTTACGGCCAGTGAGTTCCGCTACCACACCATAATGGGCTAAGGTCTCCACCACGGGTCGTGTAAATCTTTGAAAATCGTTAAAAGGCTGATCTTCGGTGGATACCACCATGCTAAAATTAAGATTACCCATGTCATGGTACACGGCCCCGCCCCCAGACATCCGACGGACGATAGCGATGTCGTGCGCGTCGGCATAGTCGATATGCACCTCTTGATGGGTATTTTGGTATCGGCCGATGATCACCGCGGGGCGATTTTGCCACAACATCACGTAATCCTCATCCGCTGGCGCTTCACGCACCAGCCACGAATCCAGAGCCACATTAAAATACGGGTTGGTTCCAGGATTCATCACGACACGCATGGGCACTCCCCTCCGTTCTAGTTCAGCCGTTCTGATCGGCCCCGTCCTGCTATCACCCGATATAGACGCTGTAGCGGCATCTCTGCTTAAGCAGCCAATTTTAGTGTAGCGGTTCCTGGTCTGAAGTTTGTGATAGACGTCACGGGTCGACTCACATTATAGGATCCACGTCCACGACACGGAGTGCGATGCGTAGTCATCCTTCAAGTGGGTAGGTGCCGCGCTAGTCCATTTGGGTTCATCCCGAAAACGCCCAGGTTGGCCCCTTGTTACTAGGGCCCTTTAGTTTATTCATTCGTTAACCTTATAGTACCAGGCTCGGTAGCCTGGCTCGTTGGTGCTCTGACGTCGTTTATTCAAAGACTCGACGGTATTCGGCGCCGGGCTAAGCGTAGCTTCACCTCGCCGCCAATTCGCCGGAATCGCACAACCACCACTGACCGTGTTTTCTACAAATGCATCGATAACGCGCAATAATTCATCGATATTGCGGCCAATCGCGGCAGGATAGGTTAAGGTGGCTCGAATGGTGGACTCGGGATCAATAAAAAACACACTCCGCACCGGGACCGTGTTGGAGTCCTTTGCAATCATCCCAAATAACTTTGCCACCTTGAGATCCTGGTCTGCGATGACCGGGAACGGAATTTCCACCCCAAAATCTGCGTAGATCCTATCGAACCAAGCGAGGTGCGAGTATATAGAGTCCACGGATAAGCCTAAAAGCTTGACATCACGTTGCGAAAATTCGTCGTATCGCCTTGCCAAGGCGATAAATTCTGACGTTCAAACCGGTGTAAAGTCTGCGGGATGGGAAAATAGCATCACCCAGTGTCCGGCGAAATCCGCTAAGCGTACCATCCCATGTGTTGTGGTTGCTTCAAACCCAGGAGCCTTGTCCCCGAGTCGTAGGCATGAAGTTCCGTCCTCTAACACCGTACATGCACCTCCAAATAGTTGTTCGTAGAGTCTGCCCATCTCCCTTAATTATAGAGAGCGGTTCTTCATCAATTGTGATCAAAATTACGATCCGAATAACAGTTATGGCCTCAGCCCCCGCATCCTACGGGCTTCCTCCACCTGAAAAGGCTACGCGAGAGTACTTCTTCGGAAGGGACTGCTCGTTGACCGCATTGCCAGCCGGTTTGGCATTTAACGATGGGGTCGGCGATGGCCAACATCCTCACACCAATTCTTTTTTACGATCGGACATCGTCACACCAACACAACTGTCTGAGTCAGAGGCAAGGCCCTCTTAAGACCCTAAATCGGGCAGGACGCGGAGGTGAGCGCCTTTTCCGTGCACAGCATAAATGAGTTCCGGTGCCAGTCAAAAACAATAACCATAATCCCACCATTTCTCCCTTGCAGGCGACTCATGATGTTTTCTTGTGAACCTCGCTCCTCACCACCAGAGCTTTCGAGCATTATCTTGTCGTGCGTAAAACCCACGAAGAGCCAGAGAACCCAGGGCTAAAGGAGCGTCCCACGGTCTCTATCAATGGAATAGAACCGTGCCCACGCCGTTTTCGGGCGCAAGCGGCCATCCGTACCGACGGCGGGAGATGCCCCAAGCTACTAACTGCAAGTCGCCGTGGTTGATAGACCTTAATTGCGAATCTGGCCTTTAAGTTCTTCCGCCTCCCAAGTGCGTGATTCCGATAACAAGGTCCGTGCTGCTGGTATGCCATCCCACACATTCCAGTTCAGCACCCCCACGAGCTGGTCATTATCCAAATAGTAGACAACCCCCTCTTGGCCCGGTCGCACCCAGTCTTCTATGATGGTGTGCCTCGTGTCTAACTCGCCAATGGCCTCATACCCCCATTCGAACAGGTCCGAATAAAAAAATGGCCTATGGCGGTAAGGGATGCGAGCCCCCGTCATATTGCTACCGACCAGACGCCCGTGAGCCAACGCCTGATCTTCATGCATTGAAATTCGTGTAGCTCCTGCGATACGCGCAACATCACCGGCCGCAAAGATGTCCGTGTCCAGGGTTTGGCCGTAAGCGTCAACCAAGATGCCCCCCTCGGGCGCCGTCAGCCCAGGCCCCCCTCCTAACTCATCATTGGGCACAAATCCAATACCCACGACGGCCAAGTCGGCAGTGATGATGCGACCATTTATCTGCACCGCAATAGGGCCACCGGTTCCTTCAATCTGGGTAATCGTAGAATCCGGCACAATCTCCACTCCATGCTCCTCGTAGGCCGTCTTCAATTGATGGCTAAGAATGGGCGGAAAACGGTTGGCAAATGGGTCGTGCTCAACCATCGTCCAAATCACGCGATGGCCTGCAGTCGAAAGTGCTGCGGCCATTTCCGATCCCACAAAGCCGCCTCCAACGACTAAAACTTTGCAGTTCTTATTCGCTAGGGCTCTGGCCAGGCGAATATGTTCGGCTAGGGAAACGGGATAAAAGACAGATGCTCCGTTTCCTACAAACATTCGAGGGCGTCCACCTGTCGCCAGCAAGAGACGGCCATAGGTAAATGAGCTCCCACCCTCGGTGATTACCTGGTGGTTTGTCGGATCCACCCGGATCACCGGATTTCCTAGATGCCACACAATCTCGCCATCAGCGGGAGCCAGATCCAACCAAATTTCTTCCATACGCGTACCCCGCCACAACCCTTTGGTTAACGCGGGTCGTTTATACGGAGGAAACGTTTCGGCCCCCACTACCCCGATCAAGCCATCGGGATCATACGCACGAATACCATTGATGGCCGCACGGGCAGCCATGCCTGCACCCACAATGAGATACGGATACTGCGCCACTAGATCTTCCTCCTCGTCAGTCCATCACGCCAATCACAGCATGAATCTGCGCAATAATG